>JAIXSW010000325.1 GCA_027484495.1 Gammaproteobacteria bacterium | reverse complement strand
GTGAATACCCTGCTAAAAATGCCATTAAGCCGTGAAGCCAGTCTGGAGGATCTGATCCGCCGGCCTGAAGTGACCTACAAAGATCTGATGCTGATTGAGGGCGTTGGCCCCGGGCTGGCCATGCAGGACGCGGCTGAACAGGTTGAAATCCAAATTAAATACGAAGGTTATATCAATCGCCAGCAAGACGAGATCGCCAAGCAGGAACGCAACGAAAATACCCGTTTGCCAGCCGGCTTCGATTATTCTGTGGTGAAAGGTTTGTCCAACGAAGTAGTGCTAAAACTGAATCAGGCGCAGCCTGAAACAATGGGTCAGGCCTCACGGATCTCCGGTATTACGCCAGCGGCGATTTCATTACTGCTGGTCTATCTGAAAAAACAGGGTCTGCTACGTAAATCGGCGTAAGTCAGCCTGAGTCGGGACGCTACATGCTTGAAAAACTGAAAAAACTGGTCGCACAAACCGAGTTGCAATTGTCAGATCTGCAGTTGCAACAGCTGGTGCAGTACGTCCAGTTACTGGATAAATGGAACAGCGCCTACAATCTGACCTCAGTGCGTGATCCGAACGAAATGCTGGTCAAACACATCATGGACAGTCTTGCGGTGGCGCCATACCTGCACGGCGATCGAATCATCGATGTCGGCACCGGTCCTGGTTTGCCTGGTGTGCCACTGGCGATTTGTTGCCCGGATAAAGAATTTACTTTGCTGGACAGTCTGGGCAAACGTATCCGTTTTCTCAACCAGGTCAAGTTGCAACTCGGTCTGAAAAACATTCAGCCGGTGCAGAGCCGGGTTGAAGATCACCATGAGCTTTATGACAGTGTAATCAGTCGTGCATTTGCTTCATTAAACGATATGCTGCATTGGTGTCAGCATTTACCGGTGCAGGATGGCCAGTTTCTCGCCATGAAAGGCGCGCAGGCGCAGGAAGAAATTGCAGCTTTGCCCGATTTTGTTAAAGTTGTCGGCAATGTCGAACTGACAGTGCCAGAGTTGGTCGGCCAACGTTATCTGCTGGTGCTGGAAAAAACAGCAGTCTGAATACGGACTAGGGATCTTTGTGGGAAAAATCATCGCGATAGCCAATCAGAAAGGTGGTGTGGGTAAAACCACGACCGCAGTCAATCTGGCGGCATCTATGGCCGCGACCAAACGCAGAGTTCTGTTGATTGATTTAGACCCACAGGGCAATGCGACTATGGGGAGCGGGGTCGACAAATACGAAGTCCATGCAACTGCCTACGAACTGCTGGTTGATGAAAAACCATTGCCAGAGGTCGTAGTAAAGGATACCGCTGGTGGTTATCACCTGATCGCCGGCAATTCGGATGTGACAGCGGCCGAAGTTCGCTTGCTTGACGTTTTCGCGCGCGAACTGCGTTTGCGTAACGCCCTGAAAAATTACCGCGACCAATATGATTTCATTTTTATCGACTGCCCGCCGTCACTGAATATGCTGACCGTCAATGCGATGGCCGCTGCTGATTCGGTATTGGTGCCAATGCAGTGTGAATACTATGCGCTGGAAGGCCTGACTGCACTGGTAGACACCATCAATAAACTGGCTGCTGTGATCAACGCCGATCTGAAGATTGAGGGCATTCTGCGAACTATGTATGACCCACGCAATCGTCTGGCTAACGATGTCTCTGAGCAGTTGAAACGTCACTTTGGCGAAAAAGTCTACCGGGCAGTGATCCCGCGCAATGTGCGACTGGCCGAAGCGCCCAGTTTTGGCACGCCGGTGATGTATTACGATAAGAGCTCAACTGGGGCAAAAGCTTATCTGGCTCTCGCCGGCGAAATTCTGCGCCGGGCCGACAAAAAACAACAAAAAACCACCCCTGCGGTGTGATGTGAAGGAATGACCTGCGAATGTCTTTGAAAAAACGTGGCCTGGGCCGGGGTCTTGATGCTTTGTTAACAACCGGAAAACCTGTTAGCGCAACTGAAAGTCAGGTTGAAAGTCGTCAGTCCGAGTTACAGAACTTGCCGGTCGAGTGGTTGCAGCCAGGTAAATACCAGCCCCGTAAAGACATGTCGCAAGATGCGCTGGAAGAACTTGCGAGCTCTATCCGCGCGCAGGGCGTGATCCAGCCGATAGTGGTGCGTCCGGTCGGTACAGACCGCTATGAAATCATCGCCGGTGAACGACGCTGGCGTGCATCACAGCTGGCCGGTCTCGCTGAAGTGCCTTGCATGCTTAAAGACGTACCGGATGAAGCTGCTGTCGCTATCGCGCTGATTGAAAATATTCAGCGCGAAGATCTGAACGCGATGGAAGAAGCCGTTGCATTGCAGCGTCTGCTCAGTGAATTTGAACTGACGCATCAGCAAGTGGCTGATGCTGTTGGTAAATCCAGAACCACAGTGACGAACTTGTTACGACTGAACCAGTTGGCGGATGAAGTCAAAACCTTGCTCGAGCATGGTGATATCGAGATGGGCCATGCCCGTGCCATCCTGGCGTTGCCGTCTGAACAGCAGCCGGA
Organism: Gammaproteobacteria bacterium; assembly: GCA_027484495.1. Classification (GTDB taxonomy): domain Bacteria; phylum Pseudomonadota; class Gammaproteobacteria; order Enterobacterales; family Alteromonadaceae; genus Pararheinheimera. The sequence continues at coordinate 16,756 of JAIXSW010000325.1, read as the reverse complement.
CACCGGTCGGGTAATTGCGGCCAAGCAGCTGACAGTGCGCGAAGCAGAAAGCCTGGTCCGGCGCTTGCTGGAACCTGCCCCGGTGAAAGAAAACAAGGCAAAAGACCCGGATGTCGCGGCATTAGAGTTGCGTCTGAGTGAACGATTTGGTGCGCCGGTCAGTATTAGTTACAACCGCAAAGGCAAAGGTGAATTAGTCATCAATTACAGCAGTTTGCCTGAATTAGACGGCATCTTGCATAAATTGGGCCTTCCTGAGACTGAAAATTAACCGGTCAGCTTTCAGTAAGTTCGACATTCGTAGGATTGGCGCGGCTTTTGGTTGCAAAAAAAAGGCAGATAAGTATACTTGCGCGAGCTTTTTGTACTGTTGTTTTATGTTTATTCAGGTGGTGCTTTGTGCCTTTAACCACAACAAAACAACGTTATAAACTGATTTTTAAGACGTTTTTGTGGCAGTCGCTGGCTGGATTTGCTTTGGCGGCGCTGTGTTTAGCAGCTTGGGATAAGCTGGCCGCAAAATCTGTTCTGTTAGGCGTTTATTGTGTTGTTGTGCCGCACAGTCTTTTTACGTGGTACGTGTTTCGCTTCCGTGCAGACATCCAGCCTGATCTGGTGCTGAAATCGGTCTACAGGGGCGAATCACTAAAATTTTTATTGTTGGCGTTGTTAGTCGCAACAGCGCTGAAACACGCTCTGATGATCCCTTGGTTGTTTTTTGGTGGACTGGTGTTCGCCCTGATCATGCAGGCGTTGTTACCGATTTTGATTAACTACGATAATTGGGACTAACGATGGCATCTGGTGAGCTTACGAGCAAAGACTATATTACCCACCACCTGACCAACTGGAGCGTCGGCGAAGGTTTTTGGACCGTTCATGTCGACACCTTAGGCTGGTCAATCTTTATGGGATTGATTTTCCTGTTCTCTTTCCGTGCAGTGGCTAAAACAGCCAATGCCGGTGTACCGACTAAATGGCAATGCGCCGTTGAAATGGTTGTTGAATTCATCGACAGCACGGTCAAAAGTACCTTCCACGGTAAAAATCCAGTCATTGCGCCACTCGCACTGACAATTTTTGTCTGGGTGTTGCTGATGAACCTGTTGGACTTAGTGCCGGTCGACTTTATCCCATGGACTGCCCAACAGATTGGCGCAGCAATGGGTTATGACCCGCATGACGTTTACATGAAAGCAGTTCCAACCACGGATCTGAACATGACCATCGCCTTAGCGCTTGGTGTGTTTATTCTGATGATTTACTACTCAATTAAAATGAAAGGCATCGGCGGCTTTATCAAAGAGCTGACCACCCAGCCATTCAACACGCCTTGGTTATACTGGTTCAACTTCATTCTGGAAGTGGTTGCCTTACTGGCCAAGCCGCTGTCTCTGGCACTGCGGTTATTCGGTAACCTGTATGCTGGCGAACTGATTTTTATCCTGATCGCGATGACCGGTCTGTATCAGCTGCCAATGCATTTTGTCTGGGCTGTGTTCCACTTGTTGGTTATTCCGCTGCAAGCGTTCATTTTCACCATCCTGACGGTGGTGTACCTGAGCATGGCGCACGAACACCACTAACAAAGATTTCTTTTTAACTTTAACTTTAACATTAGTAACTTTGGAGAACGTTATGGAACTCGTTATCGGTTTAAAATACATCGCAGTAGCTCTGTTAATCGGTTTAGGTGCATTAGGCACTGCAATTGGTTTCGGTACTCTGGGCGGTAAATTCCTCGAGTCTGCAGCTCGTCAGCCAGAGCTGGCTCCTAGCCTGCAAGGTAAAATGTTCGTTGTAGCAGGTCTTATCGACGCCATCGCGATGATCGGTGTTGCTATCGCTCTGTACATGCTGTTCGCAATTTAATTGGTCGCGAACCAGAACATTTACTTATGTCATTTAAGGAGAAGCGGTCGTGAATATTAACGCCACTCTCATTGGTGAGTTAATCGCGTTCCTGGTGTTCGTACTCTTCTGTATGAAGTATGTATGGCCACCAATTATCGGTGCGATTGAAACTCGTCAGCAAAAAATCGCAGATGGTCTGGCCGCGAGTGATCGCGCCGAACAAGACCTGCGGTTGGCGCAAGAGAAAGCAAAACAACAGCTGATCGACGCAAAAGCGCAAGCTTCTGTTGTCATCGACCAGGCGAAAAAACGCGAAGCGCAGATCATCGAAGAAGCTGCGGTTAAAGCGCAGGCTGAGCGGGAAAAAATCCTGGCTCAGGCTAAAGCTGAAGTCGACGCTGAACGCATCCGGGCGAAAGAAGAACTGCGTAAGCAGGTCGCTGCCCTCGCCGTTGCCGGCGCAGAGCGGATCCTTCAACGTTCAATTGATGAAGCTGCTCACAGCGACATCCTGGATAAACTGGTTGCAGAACTGTAAAGAGGAAGGGCCATGTCTGAACTGACGAATGTCGCTCGTCCTTATGCCAAAGCGGCGTTCGACTTTGCGGTCGAACAAAACGCTTTGGCGGCCTGGGCTGATATGCTGTTTTTCGCTGCTGAAGTGGCGAAAAATCCAGTAGTCGCCGAGCGCCTGCAAAGCAACAGCGCTGCCGAAGCACAGGCAGCCTTTTTCATCCAGGTTTGTGGTGAACAGCTAAATGCACACGGTCAGAACCTGATTAAGGTCATGGCAGAAAACCAGCGTCTGGCGGCACTTCCTGCCGTACTGGACGGTTATCTGGTGTTAAAAGCTGAGTACGAAAAAGAAGCCACTGTTGATGTGGTTTCGGCAACTGTACTGAGCACTGACCAGCAGGAAAAACTGATCGCGGCGTTATCCAAGCGTTTAGCCCGCAAAGTTAAGTTGAACTGTAGCGTAGACCCGGCGGTTGTCGGGGGTATGTTAATCAAAGCCGGTGATATGGTTATTGATGGCTCAGTTCGCGGTAAATTAGACCGTTTAGCCACTGCGCTGCAGTCATAATTGGGGATTAGAGCATGCAACTGAATTCCACTGAAATCTCTGAACTGATCAAACAACGTATTGAACAGTTTGCAGTTGTCAGTGAAGCTCGTAACGAAGGTACTATCGTCTCTGTAACAGACGGTATCATCCGCATCAACGGTCTGGCTGACTGTATGCAAGGTGAGATGATCGAGCTTCCTGGTAATCGTTACGCTATCGCACTGAACTTAGAGCGCAGCTCAGTTGGTGCTGTAGTGATGGGTCCATATGCGGACCTGCGCGAAGGTATTAAAGTAAAAGCCACTGGCCGTATTCTGGAAGTTCCGGTCGGTCCAGGTCTGTTAGGTCGTGTGGTCAACACTCTGGGTGAACCAATCGACGGTAAAGGTCCGGTTGACGCAGCTGGTTTCGCACCAGTTGAAAAAATTGCACCAGGTGTTATCGACCGTCAATCGGTTGATCAGCCGCTGCAAACTGGTTACAAATCAGTCGACGCGATGATCCCTATCGGCCGTGGCCAGCGTGAGCTGATCATCGGTGACCGTCAGACCGGTAAAACGGCACTGGCGATCGACGCGATCATCAACCAGAAAACCACTGGCGTGAAATGTATTTATGTTTGTATCGGTCAGAAAGCATCGACCATCGCAAACGTGGTACGTAAGCTCGAAGAGCACAATGCCCTCGCCCACACTATCGTGGTCGTGGCATCTGCTTCTGAAGCTGCTGCGCTGCAATTCCTGGCGCCATACTCTGGCTGCACCATGGGTGAATACTTCCGTGACCGCGGTGAAGATGCACTGATCGTATACGATGACTTGTCAAAACAAGCCGTTGCTTACCGTCAAATCTCTCTGCTGTTACGTCGTCCACCGGGCCGTGAAGCTTACCCAGGCGACGTATTCTATTTACACAGCCGTCTGCTGGAGCGTGCATCACGCGTCAACGACAACTACGTTGAGCGTCTGACCAATGGTGAAGTGAAAGGTAAAACCGGTTCTCTGACCGCGCTGCCAATCATTGAAACTCAGGCAGGTGACGTGTCTGCATTCGTTCCGACGAACGTGATTTCAATCACTGACGGTCAGATCTTCCTCGAATCAGGCCTGTTCAACGCCGGTATCCGTCCAGCGGTTAACGCTGGTATTTCGGTATCGCGGGTTGGTGGTGCTGCACAGACCAAGATCATCAAAAAGCTCGGCGGTGGTATCCGTCTGGCGTTGGCACAATACTCAGAACTGGCTGCGTTCGCGCAGTTCGCTTCAGACCTGGACGATGCGACCCGTGCGCAGCTGGACCACGGTCAGAAAGTGACAGAGCTGATGAAACAGCTGCAGTACGCGCCAATGGGCGTGGCTGATATGGGTGTTTCGATTTTTGCCATCGAGAAAGGCTTTATGAAAGACGTCGAAGTTGCCAAGATCCTGGACTTCGAAGCGGCACTGCTGGCTTATATGCACGCAGAGCACGGCGCGTTCATGGCTGATCTGAACAAATCCGGTAACTACAACGACCAGATCGAAGCGACCATCAAAGGCGCGATTGAGAAGTTTAAAGCGACTCAGACCTGGTAACTGATGCGGGTGATGGCGACATCACCCGATACGTTGAAATTTTCGGAGATTAGTCATGGCCGGCGCAAAAGAGATAAAAAGTAAGATCGGGAGTATTAACAATACTCGTAAGATCACCAGCGCTATGGAAAAGGTTGCGGTCAGCAAAATGCGCAGAGCGCAGGAGCGGGTCGCACACAGCCGTCCATACGCTGAAGCTATGCGCAAAGTGATCGGTAATATCGCAAACGGCACTATCGAATATCGTCATCCGTATTTAACGGAGCGCGATGTGAAAAGTGTTGGTTACATTGTGATATCTACAGACCGTGGCCTTTGCGGCGGCCTGAATACCAACGAATTTAAGCGTGTGGCACAGGACCTCAAAGCGTGGAAAGACAAAGGCGTTAAAGCTGAGTTTGCCGTGATCGGTAACAAAGCAACGGCCTTTTTCAAACGCTTCGGTGGCAAAGTGCTGGCACAGCAGACGGGTTCAGGCGATACACCACGTTTGGCTGATGTCATTGGTTCTGTTCGGGTCATGCTGAATGCATATTCAGAAGGCCGGATTGATCGTTTATATGTGGTTTACAACAAGTTTGTGAACACCATGAAACAAGAGCCAGTGATCGAGCAACTCTTACCTTTGCCAAAAGCAGAGATGTCAGCCAGAAAACACAGTTGGGACTACATTTACGAGCCAGATCCGAAGGTTATCCTGGATCAGTTATTGGATCGTTTTATTGAGTCTCAGGTTTATCAGGGCGTTGTAGAAAACGCAGCGAGCGAGCAGGCAGCGCGGATGGTGGCAATGAAGGCCGCTACCGACAACGCCGGCAGCCTGATGGACGAACTGAAACTGGTTTACAACAAGGCACGACAGGCAGCCATTACGCAGGAACTGAGCGAAATCGTCGGCGGTGCTGCAGCTGTTTAATGCTTGGTTAACAGGTTTGAGAAATTAGAGGAATTAACATGAGTCAAGGTAAGGTAGTCCAAATCATTGGCGCCGTTGTGGATATCGACTTTCCACAAGATGCGGTACCTGGTATCTATGACGCGTTAAACGTAACAAGCGGCGATCTGGCTGGTCTGGTACTTGAAGTACAACAACAGCTGGGTGGCGGTACTGTACGTGCCATCGCGTTAGGCTCCACTGACGGTCTGCGTCGTGGTGCTGAAGTTGCCAACACTGGCAAAGCCATTCACGTTCCAGTTGGTAAAGCCACACTGGGCCGTATCATGAACGTACTGGGCGAGCCAATCGATGAAGCTGGCCCAATCGGTGAAGAAGAGCGGATGCCAATTCACCGCGCAGCACCAAGCTACGAAGACCAGGCCGCTTCTAACGCACTGTTAGAAACCGGTATCAAGGTTATCGACTTAGTCTGTCCGTTCGCCAAAGGCGGTAAAGTAGGTCTGTTCGGTGGTGCCGGTGTAGGTAAAACCGTTAACATGATGGAACTGATCCGGAACATCGCAATCGAGCACAGCGGCTACTCAGTATTCGCCGGTGTTGGTGAGCGTACCCGTGAAGGTAACGACTTCTACCACGAGATGAACGACTCGAACGTTCTGGACAAAGTATCACTGGTTTATGGCCAGATGAACGAGCCGCCAGGAAACCGTCTGCGCGTGGCACTGACCGGTCTGACAATGGCCGAGAAGTTCCGTGACGAAGGCCGTGACGTTCTGTTCTTCGTTGACAACATCTACCGTTACACCCTGGCCGGTACTGAAGTATCTGCACTGTTAGGCCGTATGCCTTCAGCAGTAGGTTACCAGCCAACGCTGGCGGAAGAGATGGGTGTTCTGCAAGAGCGTATCACGTCGACTAAAACTGGTTCTATCACGTCCATTCAGGCCGTATACGTACCAGCGGATGACTTGACTGACCCGTCACCAGCCACCACGTTCTCTCACTTAGATGCGACCGTTGTACTGAGCCGTAACATCGCTTCACTGGGTATCTATCCGGCGATCGATCCACTGGACTCAACTTCACGTCAGCTGGACCCACTGGTGATCGGTAAAGAGCACTATGAAGTGGCCCGTGGCGTGCAGTCAGTGCTGCAGCGTTACAAAGAACTGAAAGACATCATCGCGATCCTCGGTATGGACGAACTGTCAGATGCAGACCGCACGACAGTATTCCGCGCCCGTAAGATCCAGCGTTTCCTGTCACAGCCATTCTTCGTTGCTGAAGTATTCACTGGTTCTCCAGGTAAATACGTTTCACTGAAAGATACTATCCGTGGCTTTAAAGGCATTCTGGACGGTGAATTCGATCACATGCCAGAACAAGCCTTCTACATGGTTGGTTCTATCGACGAAGCGATCGAAAAAGCGAAGAAGCTGTAATTTTACAGCTTTAGGAGAGCGAAATGGCGATGACAGTACAGTTGGACGTGGTAAGTGCTGAAGAGCGTATCTTCTCCGGCCTTGTTGAGTCCATTCAGGTTACTGGTAGCGAAGGTGAGCTGGGTATTTTACCTGGCCACATTCCACTGCTGACTGGCATCAAGCCAGGCATGGTGCGGATCGTAAAACAGTTCGGTGAAGAGCATCTGATCTATGTAGCCGGTGGCGTACTTGAAGTACAACCGCACACGGTGACAGTGCTGGCCGACGTGGCGATCCGTGCTGAAGACCTGGACGAGCAGGCAGCGCTGGCGGCTCAGAAAAAAGCCCAGGAAGCGATGCAACATGCCGGCGCCGACTTCAACTATGCAGAAGCTGCGGCCCAGTTGGCCGAAGCGATTGCCCAGTTGCGTCTGATCCAGAAACTGCGCAAAAAGTAAGTTGTTTCTTGCTGAAAAAGCCACCTGCGGGTGGCTTTTTTTATGCGCGCGGTTCGGAGCGCTCACCTTTCAGGCCAACGCGTTGTGTTGTTAAAAATTGCGCCCGTGAGTTTTTTTCTGGCGGATAGTTTATGTTAACCTGCTGGTTACATCATTCAATTCAGATCGTTGTTAAAACGCTTACAGGAGCCGGACACGGATGGAGCAAGGTGAAAAACGCAGTATTCACTGGGAAAAATGGACTGCCGTCGGCACTGTGGTGATGGCGGTGTGCGCTTTACTCACATCGTTGTGGCAGGGATATACGCTGCAGCAACACAATAAATTGTCATTAAGACCCTATCTGGAATTTGAAGCTAACTTTCAGCGAATGCCGGATAAACGGATCAGTTTCGAGCTGTTGGTGAACAACAATGGCATTGGCCCTGCGAAAGTGACACAAATGAATATCTGGCTCAATGGCGAGCAAATATCTTCAACCCATCGGATTTGGCCAACGCTGAAAGTTGCGGCGCCAACGGATTGCTTGGGGGCAGGTAACGTGGCGCGTTTCTACAAAGTCGATGATCAACAGATGGTGATCAGGGCGGAAGAAAAATGTCTGCTGACCGATGCAGAGTACCAAAAACTGCAGCAACAGCTGCGGATTGAGCTGACGTATCAGTCATTGTATGGTGACAGTTATCAGGTGAGTTGGGGGGAGCCGGCAGCGCGCGGTTAAGATGCGCGGTTGATGCATCCGATAGCGCTGCTATTTACCTGCTGTTCGGTTAGAATCGCCCAATAACATTCAAAAAGGATTGGCTCAGATGGCTTTAAACGTCGTGATCCTGGCAGCCGGTAAAGGCACCCGGATGAAATCAGCTTTACCAAAAGTCTTGCACAAGGTCGCAGAGCGGCCGATGGTGCAGCATGTGATCGATACTGCGCGTCAGCTTAATGCGGCACAAATAAACCTGGTGTATGGCTATGGTGCAGAGCAGCTGAAGGCCGGTTTAGGTGAGCAGCCATTAAACTGGGTACTGCAGGCTGAGCAGCTGGGCACAGGTCATGCGGTGCAACAGGCGCTGCCACACGTCGCCGATGACGACGTCGTGCTGGTACTATATGGCGATGTGCCACTGACCCGATTAGAAACACTGCAGCAACTGCTGGCAGCACGCAGCGAACATGGGCTGGCGGTGCTGACTGTTCATCTGCAAAACCCAACCGGTTATGGCCGGATGGTGCGTGAAAACGGCAAAGTCGTAGGGATTGTCGAACAAAAAGATGCCAACGCTGAGCAGCTGAAAATCACTGAAGTAAACAGTGGCATCATGGCAGTGCCGGGCAAGCAGCTGAAAAGCTGGCTCGGCAAACTGCAAAACAATAACGCGCAGGGCGAGTTCTATTTAACCGACATTATCGCGATGGCACATGCCGAAGGCGTGGATATCACGACGGCGCATCCGGCTAATCCGATTGAAACTGAAGGCGCGAATAACCGCGTGCAGCTGGCGCAGCTGGAACGCGCTTATCAGGCGCGGCAGGCCGAAGCGCTGATGCTGAACGGCGCGAATTTACGGGATCCGGCGCGGATTGATGTGCGCGGTGAAGTCACTGTGGGTTCGGACGTGATGATCGACGTCAACGTTATTTTTGAAGGCAAAGTCGTATTGGGTAATGGTGTGGTGATCGGTGCCAACTGTATCCTGAAAGACTGTACTGTCGGAGATAATACCGAGATTAAAGCCAATAGCATGGTGGAGTCGTCCACTATTGGTGCCGATTGTTCGGTCGGGCCTTTTGCCCGGATCCGGCCAGATTCAGTGCTGGCGGACGACAGTCATGTCGGTAACTTTGTTGAACTGAAGAAAACCCGCCTCGGCAAAGGTTCCAAAGCCAATCACCTGACTTATCTCGGTGATGCGGTGATCGGCAGTAAAGTCAATGTCGGTGCCGGCACTATCACCTGTAACTATGACGGCGCCAACAAGTTCCAGACGACGATTGAAGATGGTGTCTTTGTCGGTTCCAACAGCTCGCTGGTGGCTCCACTGACACTGGGCCAAAACAGCACCGTTGGCGCAGGCTCTGTCGTGACACACGATGTGGCCGCAGATGAGTTGGTCGTGGCACGGACTAAGCAGCGCCATATCAGTGGCTGGCAACGGCCGCAGAAAATCAAAAAGTAATCCCAATCAGGCCAGTCAGACTGGCCTTTTTTTCGGTGCCGCCGGTACAGGAGTGGTCGGATGTATAAAGCGTTAGTAAGTGGCGTTCTGCTGCTGTGTAGCCTGCTGGCCCATGCCGAAAGTTCGGTCTGGCGTGTCAGCAAAGGCACTGATCAGCTGTGGATTGGTGGTACTGTGCATTTATTGCCGCCGGCGCAGTATCCGTTACCGGCCGAATTTGACGCTGCGTATCAGCAAACCGATGTGCTGGTGTTGGAAACGGACCTCAATAAAATGCAGGACGCCGGCAATGCCAGTTTGATCCAGCAATATTTGTTGTATCCGACCGGTACTATGCTCAGCAGCAAATTGACGGCCACAACCCGCCAGCAATTGCAGGCGCTGTTGCAAAAACATAGTCTGACTTTGCCGCAGATCGACCAGTTTAAACCTGGCATGTTAGTGACGCAGTTAACTCTGTTGGCGTTGCAACAACTAGGTTTCAACTCGCCTGGGGTTGACCAGCATTTTCTGACGCTGGCAGCGCAACAGAAAAAAACGCTGAAATATCTTGAGCCGATTGAGTTTCAGCTGAAGTTGCTGGGTGATTTAGGCGCTGGCCGGGAAGATTTGTTTCTGCAGCATGCACTCAGTGACGTTGAACAGAGTGCTGATCTGATGGATAAAACTTTAAGTGCCTGGCGTGCCGGTGAGCTTGCTAAGGTCGAGCAGCTGGTATTGGCACCAGTGAAGGCTGCAGATGCCCAGACTTATCAGCAAATGTTTGTGAGTCGTAATCAGGCCTGGTTACCGCAAATTCAGGCGCTGTTTGGCAATAAGGAGCAAGAGCTGGTGCTAGTGGGGTTAGGTCATTTAGCCGGTTCTGACGGCCTCTTGGCTTTGCTGCAACAGGCTGGTTATCAGGTTGAAGCAGTTAAAACTGCGTCATCACCTGACAAAACCACTGAATAGGTAACGTCAGCAACTCTAATTGCGGTGCTGCAAAGTAGCTATACAGGCCGAGTCTGCTTTCCAGTAACAGCAACAACGCATTGGCAAACAGCATCGCCAGGATAAACAACATAAAAACCTGGCCGGCCTGGCGCCAGCCGGGTGACTGGATGAGGTCTGAATTGACAGTATTTGGGGCCACGATGAATATCCTTTCGTATGTTGGATCTGAGCTTTGGTCGCATTAGTACGAAAAAAAGTTTATGCCGGATGCGAAAATAATTCGTTTTTGTTGTGACCATCGCGCATCACCGCGGGATGACAGGGGAAAATATGCGTTGGTTACCTGCCGTTGCGTTTTTTAGTTTTCTGATTTGGGTCATAGTGGCAGCAGATTCAGGCCGGCAGAATTACTTTCTGCAACTGGCTGCATCTTTGCCTTATGGCGACAAAATTGGTCATGTTTTGTTATTCGCTGCGCTCGCTTTACTGCTGAACTTTGCCACGAAGGCCCGGCAATTGGCGGTAGGACCGGTTCGGTTATATCTGGGTGTGGTGCTGACTTTAGGTTTTGCCCTGCTTGAAGAAGGCAGTCAGCTGTTGTTTCCAGCACGCAGTTTTGAACTGCTGGATATCTTGGCTGATTTGCTCGGAGTGACGCTGGCAACCTTGCTGACCAAAGCGTTTTATCAGCTCAGAGACCGCTATCGCCACCGTCGCAGCATGGCGATACAGGCTCAGAGTGACGACTGAACTCAGGTTCAGCCGGTTAATCCAAATTTCTCCAGCCGGTACAAAAAAGCTTTGTAGGGCAGTTGCAACAAGCGCGCGGCCTGCGCCTTATTGCCATCACAACGCTGCAAGGCCTGTTGCAGACAACTTTTTTCCAGCGTCTCAAAAGCCAGCCCTTCTGGCGGCAGAACAAAGCCTGAGGTGGGAGCTTGCCCAGTGTCCGCCTGTAAACCCGCCAGCAATTCCTGTTCATCCTGCAGCAGCACATAACGTTCAATCCGGTTGGCCAGTTCGCGGACATTACCGGGCCAGCGATAGCCGAGTAGCTGCTTCAGAGCCTGTTTACTCAGCGCCGGCGCCTGCTGCTGATAACGTTGTTGATGTTGCTGCAGAAAATGCTCCAGTAGCCGCGGAATATCTTCGCTGCGCTCGCGCAGTGCCGGCATATGTAGTGGCACCACGTTCAGGCGGTAAAACAAATCTTCGCGAAAACGGCCTTCACGGACAGCGACTGCCAAATCCTGATGGCTGGCGGCGATGATCCGCACATTGAGTTTAATTTCCTGATGACTGCCGAGGCGGGTCACTGTGCCTTGTTGCAACAGCCTTAGCAGCTTCGCTTGCAGGCTCAGCGGCAGTTCGGCGATTTCATCCAGAAAGAGTGTGCCGCCTTCGGCCGCTTCAAATTTGCCGGCTTTGGCTGCATGCGCGCCGGTAAACGCGCCTTTTTCCGCGCCAAATAATTCGGCTTCCGCCAGACTTTCCGGGATAGCGCCGCAGTTCAGCGCAATAAATGGCCCCTGCCGGCGTGGTGACAGCTGATGTAACGCGCGCGCCGCCAGCTCTTTACCGGTGCCACTTTCCCCGCTGATCAGCACTGTCACATCAGTGCCGGAAATGCGCTGAATGCGCTGAAACAGCTGCTGCATACAAGGGGCGTGGCCAATGATATCGACCAGTTGTTGTTGTTCACTGAGTGCGGCACTCAATTGCTGATTTTGTTTACGCAGGCTGCGGGCGCGAAGGCCTTTGCGCACCGCCAGCAGTAATTCCTGTCGTTTAAACGGCTTGGCCAGATAATCATCGGCGCCGGCCTGAATAGCCTCGACCGCATGACTGACCGAGCCATAGGCGGTCGCGATGACAAAACCCAGCGTCGGATAATGGGTTTTACAATAATCCAGCAGTTCTAAGCCGCTCAGACTGCCTAGTTTCCAGTCACTGAATACCAGCGCAATGTCCGGTTGTTGCTGCAATTGCAGGATAGCCGCCGGCACGCTGTCGGCATTGCAGACGCGATAGCCTTCCGCCTGCAATAACTCGCTGACCAGCTGGCGTTGGCTATGGTCATCTTCGACCACCAGCAGCTGCGGTTGCTGTAACGACAGCGCTTGATGGGGCTCTTGGGGCATACTCATAAACAAATCTCCGTGCCGAGCCTGATCTGTGCCAATACGCCACCTTCTGGTCTGTTGTGCAGGCTGATCTCACCCTGGTAATACATCTGCAGCAGTCGCTGCGCCAGATAAAGACCCATACCGGCGCCTTCGGCTTTGCTGCTGATATGCGGTTGAAACAGGCTGGCGGCGACTTCCGGGCTCAACCCCGGGCCCTGATCGCTGACTTCAAAATAAATGCCGTCGGGTTCGCGCCACAACTTCAGGCAAACCGAACCCGGCTCTGGGCTGGCTTCTACCGCATTGCTGACCAGCACATGCAGAATAAAACGCAGTTCTGCTTCAGCGCCGCGGCAATACAGCGCTTGCGCCGCCAGCTGCAGTTGTTGTGCGGAGAATTCCAGACAAAGGTCCTGTAGCACAGTTTTTAGTGCAACCGCCGCGCTGCGGTCGACACCTTGACAGCTCAGTGTCAGCAACGTGGTCAGCGTGCGGTTGATATGCTGCATTTTTTGTTCAATTAACTGCTGCAATACCGGGTCACTGCCAGGTAACTGTTCGAGCGCCAATGCCATGGTATGGATTGGGTTACGCAGCGCATGGACCAGGCCTCGGCTGACTTCACCCAGTTCCACCAGCTGTTGCTGGCGGGCCAGCTCGGCTTTTTGTTGCTGCAAGGCCGCGAGCTCAGTACTGGCCTGATTAAACTGCTGCAACGCCAGCCGATATTCCGCCAGCGGTGCATCGGTGTCCAGCTGAATACCAGCTTCGCCTTGTGCCAGTGCACGAAAGCCCCGCACCAGTTGCTGCAACGGCTGCAACAGACGCGAGCCAAACCACAACAGTAGCAGCAACGCCAGCGCGGTGGTCAGCGCCAGCGCCAACAACTGGTAGCCCAAGTACTGGTTAATCAGCTGCTGACTGGAACCACTGGTCTTTAAGCGGAACTGACTGACCCAATGCTGCGGCGCTGGGCTTTGCTGCTGTAATTCGGACAAGGTTTGTTCCAGCTGCAGGTTTAAATCGAGTTCCAGCGGCATCGGCTGCTTTCCATCAACAGGCCCCTGTTGCTTCATCTGTACGATGGTGATGCCATTTTCCAGCTTGCGTACCTCCACTTGCCGCTCCGCAGGCGGGGTTGGCGTAGCGGCGGTCTGTGCCTGAGGTTGTTGCTCTGAATGTGCGGATGTTGGCTGCCGCGCGCCATCATCACTACTAAAAACCTGTACCGCGCTGTCGGTGCTGAAAACAAACTGATGCTGCAGCTTTTCAGCGGTGCGGGCCAGAATGATCCGGCTCAGCGCCTGACTTTGTTCACTGAGCTGTTGCTGCAGTTGCTGTTGAAACCACCACAGCGTCAGCGCCTGACAGAGCCCCAGCAGTACAAACAGACCACAGACGCCCAGAATCACCGCTTTTGGCATATTAAATGACATGAATCTTCCTGCTGCTGAGTTTGGAATGAATCTGTATTCGTTGTTATCGCAAGTTCAGTGCCAGTGCAATTGAGTAATTCACATTGATAACGCACTGAAATAAAACACTTTTTAAAGTATGTCAGGCGAGCTGACGCTCAGCATGGCTGATATCGGCAGATTGATCTCCTCATTTCGGGATATTTTCACAGTGTTCGCAAGCGCCAAATTTTAACTGCATGAAAATTAACAAGAAAAATTATGGCATCAAACTTCCTATAGCTATGCGTCTGAGTCCGCAACCGGACTCTTTTTCCCCAAGGAGCGAAACGATGAAGAAATCTACTCTAAAGTTACCGATGATGCTGTTACCGCTGCTGTTGTTGTCTTTGACTGCCTGTGCCAAGGCCGGAGCCAGTCCGGATCCAGCGGAAAAAATCGCCGAGAAAAAACAAACCAAAGTGTTGGTGCTGAACGATGCGGACGGCAAAACGTTTAAATGGGACAGTAGCCAAAGCCCGGCGGAATTAGACAAGGCGCTGGAGGAATTGCCGGCAGAAAAGCGCGAGAAAATCCGCAGCATCATCGAACAAATGAAATCCAACACACCGGGTGAACCGCAGGTGCTGGTGAAAACGCTTGATGGTGATGACTTGGATCTGGATGTCAAAGTGCTCACCGATAAAGTGGTGATGCATAAAATGGTGGCCGGTGAAGGTCATGAGTTTGAGCTGGTGAAAAAATTACTGGCTAGCGGCAAATTCAGTAAAGAACAGCTCCAGGAGTTACAAAAGCAACTCGACAACAAGTTCTGAACTGCCCTGCAGCTACGTCTGGAAAGCCTGGACCTGGCGTTGCGCTGGCTGAATGCTTGTCTGACGACATCAGTCTTATGGACATAAAAAAAGGGCAGCCGGCGCTGCCCTTTGCTTTCTTTAAACAATCAACTCAAATTACCAGCCACATTGGCGGCCTTTGTTCTGCTCATCGAGGTAACTTTGCAGCGGCGCGAAGTAGGCCTGAATTGCTGAGGCGTCCATATCCGGTTTACCGGTCAGGGTTGCTAACGCGTCCTGCCACGGTTTGCTCGCACCCATTTCCAGCATGGCATTCAGTGCGGTACCGGCTTCTTTGCTGTTATAAATTGAACAGCGATGGATAGGGCCGGCATCTTTGGCGATTTCACACAGCGCTTTGTGGAACTGGAACTGCAGAATATGCGCAAGGAAATAACGGGTATAAGGCGTATTGGCCGGCACATGGAACTTGGCGCCGGCATCAAAATCAGCTTCAGACCGCGCCACTGGGGCTGAAACGCCCTGATATTTCTCCCGCAGTTTCCACCAGGCTTCGTTATATTGCTCTGGTTTCACCTGACCGGAAAACACCTGCCAGCGCCACTGGTCGACTAACAAACCAAAAGGCAGGAAGGCCACTTTATCCAACGCCATTTTCATCAACAGGCCAATGTCTTTGGATTCGTCCGGTACTTGTTCGAGCAAGCCAATTTGCTGCAGGTACTTGGGTGTGACGGACAACGCGATGGTGTCGCCAATGGCTTCGTGGAAACCGTCGTTGGCGCTGTCCTGATAAAACACCGGCTGATGTTTGTAAGCGCGTTGATAGAAATTGTGCCCCAGTTCATGGTGAATGACCGCGAACTCTTCACCGGTTTTTTCGATACACATCTTGATGCGTAAATCGTCTTTGGCATCTAAATCCCAGGCTGAGGCGTGACAAATCACGTCGCGATCACGCGGCTTGGTAAACTGCGAGCGGGTCCAGAAAGTTTCCGGCAGCGGTGCAAAACCCAAAGAGGTAAAGAAGCCTTCGGCGCCTTTGACCATTTTCAGCTCGTCATAACCTTTGTCGGCGAGCAGCTTGGTGACGTCATAACCCGGATCTGAGTTCTCTGGCGCCACTAAATCATAAATATTGCCCCAGGTTTGCGCCCACATGTTGCCGAGTAAATGCGCCGGGATCGGTTTGTCCTGTGGCACTTTGTCGGTGCCATATTTTTCGCCGAGTTTGGCGCGGACATGGCAATGCAGCGCCTGATACAGCGGCTTCACGGCGCCCCATTGTTTGTCCAGTTCTGCGGCAAATGCGTCGGCATCCATATCATATTTGGAGCGCCACATCGCGCCGGTATCGGCATAACCGAGTTCACGTGCCCCTTCGTTAGCGAGCTCGACCTGCCGCACGTACAAAGGTTTCATCGGGGCTGCGGTGTCGTGCCAGCCTTTCCACATTTCCAGCTGTTCATCAAAACTGCGTGAACTGGCCATCACGGCCGACATTTCACCGAGCGCCATTTCTTTGCCGGCGGCCGTGGTGTATTTACCTTTGCCGTACATCGCGTTCAGTTTGGCGACAATGCCCGCCAGTTCTTCGGTTTTTGCCGGATCTTTGGGGGCGGCTAACGTCAGTGCCAGTTTCAGTTTATCCAGCTGGCGGCGGGTGTCGGCATCGACCTGAGTGTCATTGAAACGCGCCGCTTCGTTGGCCAGCGCGACCACAGCTTCGGTCAGTTTTTTGTTGTAATCAGCCGACAGCGCTTCAGTGTCTTCAGTGATGTAGGTATTGGCGATCCAGTCGGCGCGGTTGACTTCGAGCAGTAACTGGCGGGTTTGTTCGGACGCCTTGGCGACAAACGCTTTGGCTTCTTCTGCGGTTGGTGTGGCGGTTGCTGCTGCGGCCTGAGCCGGCGCGACCGGCGTATCCGCGGCTGGTTTACTGGCTGGCTGACAACCGAGCAAAGCGCCGGCAACCAGCACTGCGATTAACGTAGGTTGGAAAGATGTTTTCATAAGTGTTCCTGAGTTTTTATTATG
>JAIXSW010000266.1 GCA_027484495.1 Gammaproteobacteria bacterium | reverse complement strand
GCGTTGCAAATGGATTATGCCGAACTGGGACAACGCTATTTACGTCAGGCCGCTGACATGGCGCAAGGCAAACCGATTTTCATCGACAAGCTGCCGTTTAATTTTATTTATACCGGTCTTATCAAAAAGGCGTTGCCACAAGCCCGCATTATTCATCTGGTGCGTGACCCGCTCGATACCTGTTTTGCCGTGTATAAAACGCTGTTTAATCAGGTCTATTCATTTTCTTATCAGCTGGATGAGCTGGCAGACTATTTTATCGAATACAAAAAACTGATGGCGCATTGGCATCAGGTGTTACCGGGGCAAATTCTCGACGTGCACTATGAACAAATGGTGGCCGAGCCCGAAGCACAGGCCAAACGTATTCTGCAATGGTGTGATTTGCCCTGGCAGGACGATTTGCTGCAGTTTCATCAGGCAAAATCGGCGTCAACTACTGCCAGCGCGGCGCAGGTGCGTCAGCCGATCCACAAAAAGTCGGTACAGAAATGGCGGGCATTTGCTAACGAGCTGGCGCCGGTGCGGCAACGTTTGTTTGCTGCCGGGCTCATTGATGCTGAAGGTAATCCGTGCTGATAGCGGCGGCAGCGCTGCTACTCAGGCCGGCATAATGTCACAGGGTGCAGTCAATCTGTATGCATTGGCACCGCTGGCCTGGAACGGATAAGTGCCGTGCCAGACAAAGCTCGGGAATAACACCACCAGTCCTGGTGTCGGGCAAATCGCCTTTGCGACGTCTTCCCGCTCACCAAGTAACAGAGAAGTCTCACCAAGTTTGAGCCAACCCTGACGCAACGGGTCATCGGGCTGGATACAATCCGGCAACTCCAGGTAAGTGCAGGCAGATAACCAACCTTGCGGATGGACGTGATTGGTATGAAACCCCTGATCGGCCAACCGGACTGACCAACTGCCGGAGAAACGGAATGTCCGATTGTTTCGGCCGAGCAATGGATGCTCAGCATCTTGCGGCAGACGCTGCAGGTATTCGTGGATCCGCTGCTCCAGTGCGCCGCGAAATTGCTGGATCACCGGGTCTGGTTCAGACAAGAGCCGCCCCAACGTTTGCGTGCCACCACGGACGCTCTGATCTAATGGCTGACGCGTACTGGTATGCAAGCGCCGGATCACCGGATTAAGCGCCGCCAGAAATTCGGTCAGATTTTGATAACCGGGCGGCGTTGGCAGCGGGCGGGCGTCAATCAACGTTGAGTAGTTGTTCAGCCAGTCGGTTTTTGCATCGCCCTGCAGACGCCAGCAAGTGCCCAAATAAGCCCAGATCTCCTGATCCTGCGGACTCAGCTGTCGGGCTTGCTGCAATAACTTGACTGCATGGTCCAATTGCTGCAGCCGAATGGCATAGTTGGCCGCATCAATGAGGGCCCGAACGCGGAATGCCGGCGGTGTTTGCTGATGTTGTAATGCTTCGGCGGTCAGTGCTGCGGCCTGAGCAATATCACCGGTTTTCGCAACTTGCACGCCGAGCGCATGCAACAAATCGGGCAGACGGCCATGCAACTGCAGGCCGGCCTCAAGTAGCCGCGTGGCTTCGCTATTGTCGCCTGATTGGATCAACAATGTGACCAGACAATAACGCAGCGCCAATGCCCCGGGCTGTGCCTGCAGCGTCTGGTTGGTTAACTGCAGAAACTTTGTCAGATTTTGTTGTTCCCAGTACAGCTGATTGAGCGCCTCGTGGGCGCCGATATGCAACGGTTCCAGCGCAATAGCTTGCAGTAACGCGGATTCAGCATGCTGATCCTGACCTAAATCGTGTTGCAGACAGCCCGCCATAAAATGCAAATCGGCCTGTTGTGGCGTCGCAATCAGCATTTGCCGGATGATATCAGCAGCGGCGCCAGCTTGTTGTTGGTCGCGCAGTAATTGCGCTTTTTGCCATAACAACTGCGACTGCGCAGGCCAGCGTGTTAAGGCTTGATCCAATGTTTGTAGAGCTGTCGTGACTTGTTGCAGTTGTGCCAGCGCATTAGCAAGTGGAGCATAGCTTCGTGGGTCATCCGGCCGCAGTTGCTGGGCTTTTTGCAAACGTTGCTGAGCCAGAGCTGGTTGCTGTGTCCGTAACGCCAGCAAACCAGCATTGAGCCATGTATCCGCCTGTTCTGGCGCCAATTTCAACGCTCGTTGATAAGCTTGTTCCGCTTGATCGATCTGCTCCAATTGCTGCAACAGATTGCCATAATTGGACCAAACAACATTTTGCGCTGGCGCTGCTGCCAGACTGCGTCTGAACCATTGTAACGCCTGATCCGTTTGACCTTGCTGACGTGCACATAAGGCCAGCAAATGCAACGCATCGGGTTGTTCCGGTACCAGCTGTAAGACTTGGTGAGCGCATTGAGCGGCGCGGTCCGGCTGACCCTGACCAAAAGCGGTAATGGCAGCCTGAAGAAATTGCTGAGCGTGCATAATCAACATTAAGTTCAACGCAGAATGTGACTAAATTAACAGAAAACAGGGCAAAGCGGCCAGCCGGATTGGACGACCACGGTGTCCATTTCAGCTGAGGGCCCGACTTTTGTTTTCGTGTAACTGACGTTCACAGCGGGCACAGCGTTGTCTGGCCGGGTCTTGTTGCAGTAACTCTCGTTCGATCCGTGCTTCGCAGTCTGAACAAAGACCATACAGGCCCATATCCATCTGACTCAGCGCAGCCTGCACTAATTCGAGCCTGCGGCTTTTTTGTTCCAGCTCAGGCGTCAGCCAATGCCGCAACAATTCTGGCCAGTGACTTAAGGCCTGGTGCTCAAGTTGCAATAATAAATGATTGAATTCGCCGGCATGATCACGTTGCAGGTAGGAGAAAATATCTCCGCGCAGCTGCTGAAGTTCCTGTTGTAACTGGTCACGTAATTCCGGAATGAGAGACTTCGGCATAAGATCCTCAGCGGTGAAATAATGATTGAGGCTGCAGTGTGGCAAAAGACGGCGGTGTTTGTGCTGATACAGATCAAAGCGAGCTGCAGTTACGCAAATTTTTCTGCATCACCGCCGGTCACCGGCAAATCCCCGTTGCTGGCCTGCTTGCTCTTCCGGTCCCGTTAAAATTTTACTATGCTCGGCGAAAGTAAATTTCAGTGACGTCGGTCTGCTGTGTTATCGGTGGTAATCAACCGGTAGATCAAAACAGTCTTCAAAACAACAGAAGGATTTAGCAAATGCAGCAACAACAAAAAGTCAAAGCAGCTTTAGGTGGCCTGATGTTATCCGCACTGGCCGGATTAAGTGGCACCGCTCAGGCGTTTCAGGCAACTGAACTGAGTTCTGGTTACCAGCAGTCGCCGGATGGCGCCGCACAACAAGCCGCAGATCCAAAAGCAGGCGCGGAAAAAGCCAAAGAAGGGAAATGCGGCGAAGGCAAATGTGGCGAAGGCAAATGCGGCGAAGGCAAAAAAGCGGATGCCAGAGCTGATAAAGCCAAAGAAGGCAAATGCGGTGAAGGTAAATGTGGCGAAGGCAAATGTGGTGGCGACAAAAAAGCCAGCACTGACAAAGCCGCAACAGAAAAAACCAAAGAAGGTAAATGCGGCGGCATGAACTAAAATGCCATCGATCGAAGGCGTAGGACTGGGGCTGCGGCGCGAGCTGCTGGCCCCATTGCAACAAGGCGTGCAGGCCATCGACTTTATCGAAGTGGCACCAGAAAACTGGATCCCTTTTGGTGGCCGCTTGCAACGCCAGTTTGCTGAGGTTGCGGCGCAATATCCGCTCATCTGTCACGGTCTGTCGCTGTCAATTGCCGGGCCAGATCCGCTGGATCTGGCCTTTCTGCAGCAACTGAAACAGTTTTTCCGTCAGCATCAGGTGCGTTTATACAGCGAGCATTTGAGCTACTGTTCCGGGCAGGGGCATCTGTATGACCTGATGCCAGTGCCTTTTTGCATCGACGCGATCGATTATCTGGTGCCCCGCATTCGTCAGGTCCAGGATGTGCTGGAACAGGAGCTGGTACTGGAGAACATTTCTTATTACGACACACCGGCATCGACTTTGTCTGAACTGGACTTTCTTGGCGAAGTGTTGGAGCGCGCCGATTGTGGTTTGCTGCTCGACGTGAACAATATTTATGTCAATTCGGTCAATCATGGTTATGACGCCAGTGTATTTTTGCGCGGTCTGCCAACGAAACGGATTCGTTATTGCCATGTTGCCGGCCATTTACGCCAAAGTGCTGATTTGCTGATCGATACCCACGGTAGTGCTGTCAACGACCCGGTCTGGGCTTTGTTGGCTGAGGCTTATGCGTTTCATGGCGTGCAGCCGACGTTGCTGGAGCGTGATTTTAATCTGCCGCCTTTTGCCGACTTGCTAGCTGAAGTTGAGCAGATCCGCCAAATCCAGCAGCATGCAGTGTGCCTCAGGAGCGGGGCTGCCTGATGCAGAGCTTTCAGCAACAACAGCTGGCATTTATTCAGCGGATTAAAGATCCGACAGCGCCTTTGCCGGCCGGCATGCGACCAGAACGGATGGCCGTTTACGAGGAATTATTTTTTAACAATCTGCAGAATTTTGTTTGCAGCGCTTTTCCCGTGCTGTTGTCGATAGTTCCCGCACCGCAGTGGCAAGCGCTATGCCGGCAGTTTTTCCGCGAACAGCCGCTGCATAGCCCTTATTTTCTGCATATCTCCGAAGCTTTTTTGCATTGGCTGCCGCAGGTAGCGGAACAATTGCCTCTGTTTGCGCTGGAGCTGGCTGAATATGAATGGCTGGAACTGGCATTGGCGACTGATACCGCAATGGCCGCGCCGGGCTGGCAGTTTGATCCGGACAGGGCATTGGCGCTGGCACCGCTGACGCGGCTTTGTGTCTATCAATATCCGGTGCAGCAAATCTCAGTGCAGTTCCAACCGACAGCGCCGGCAGCACAAGCGGTGTTTTTACTACTTTACCGGGATCATGCTGATCAGGTTCGTTTTCTCGAACTGAACGCCTGGAGTGCCGCATTGCTGCAGTTGGTGCAGGCAGAGCCTGGGCAGCAAATCAGCACTTATCTTGCTTGGTTACAGCCTTATGTCGCGCAGTGCGATAGCGAGCTGTTATTGGCACAGGCCACTCCGTTGTTAACCGATTTTGCGGCACGCGGCATCGTCATGGCCTGGACTGAAAACTAGCTTCAGCTGTCGCCCATGTTCGCCAGGGTTCTGACCGGGATTGTTACGCTAAAAATGCCGCTGGCGGCTACGACAATTACTGGCTATTGCCGGATTTTTTCATTAAAATCGAACCCCCTTATTTTGCACTGGAAAGACGTCGATGGCTGACGAGAATTTTAAAGACCCATTCAGCGTGTTGCATTTGTTAGGCTTTATCGCTGTGTTTGTGTTGCTGTTGTGCCAACTGCCTCTGGTAACCTGGTTGCGCATTGTTGGCTAAGCCGAGCGACCAGACCGAAAAACCGCCTGCTGGCGGTTTTTTTATCGAATTTAATATAGAGATTTCTCCATGACGCATACCGAATTAAGCCGCTTACTTGAACAAGTCATCAAGTCAGTACAGGACTATCCGAAACCAGGCATTTTATTTCGCGACGTGACCAGCCTGATGCAGGATGGCGCCGCCTTTGCCGCCGTGATTGACCACCTGAAACAACATTATAGTGGTCGTGGCATTACCAAAATTGTTGGCACAGAATCGCGCGGTTTTATTTTTGGTGCCCCATTGGCTTATGCTATGGGGGTGGCTTTTGTACCGGTGCGTAAACCTGGCAAACTGCCGCGCGAAACCATCGCGGAAAGTTATCAACTGGAATATGGTCAGGACACACTTGAGATCCATCTGGATGCGATCGCGCCGGAAGATAAAGTCCTGTTAGTTGACGATTTATTGGCGACTGGTGGTACTATTGATGCCACAACCAAACTGGTGCGTCGTTTAGGCGGCCAGGTCACGGATGCAACTTTTGTTGTGAATCTGCCGGATCTGGGTGGTCAGCAGCGTCTTGAAGCGCTGGGTCTGACCATCCACAGTCTGGTTGATTTTCCGGGACACTAAGCCCGATCTGCCTGCGGCCAATTTGCCGGCGCAACTTCCGACAAGGTGAATAGATGAGTTATCAGGTGCTGGCGCGCAAATGGCGGCCACAGAATTTTGGCCAGCTGGTGGGGCAGGAGCATGTCAAAACTGCACTGACACACGCGCTGACGCAAAACCGGCTGCACCATGCTTATCTGTTCACCGGTACTCGCGGTGTTGGGAAAACCACCATTGCCCGCATCTTCGCCAAAAGTTTGAACTGCGAACAAGGTGTAACAGCCACGCCTTGCGGTATCTGTAGTGCCTGCACCGAAATCGATAAAGGTTTTTTCGTCGATTTAATGGAAATCGATGCGGCGAGCCGCACCAAAGTGGAAGATACCCGCGATCTGCTGGACAACGTGCAATACGCACCGACCCGCGGTCGTTATAAGGTGTACCTGATCGATGAAGTGCACATGCTATCCAAACACAGCTTTAATGCGCTGCTGAAGACACTGGAAGAGCCACCGCCGCATGTGAAGTTTTTACTGGCAACCACAGATCCGCAAAAACTGCCGATCACTGTGTTGTCGCGTTGCCTGCAATTCAGTTTAAAAGCCCTGTCACAAAGCCAGATCAAACAGCATCTGAGTTATATTCTTGGCGAGGAAGGCATTGCCGCCGAAGACGAAGCGCTGGCGTTACTGGCGCGGGCGGCCAAGGGCAGTTTGCGCGACTCTCTGAGTTTAACCGATCAGGCGATTGCGCAAACTAACGGCGATATCCGCCTCGGCGCAGTGCGTGAAATGCTCGGTTTCCTTGAGCAAAGCTGGGCTGAGATCCTGCTGCAAGATGTACTGAACCGTGATTTAGCGTCAATGCAGGCGCATATCCAGCAACTGGTCAGTAGCCACAGCCATTTTCAGGCGGTGCTGGATGACATGTTATCTTTATTGCATCTGGCGGCGTTGTCACAGTATCAGCTCAGTGCCTCTGAGCTGGCGCTGACTGAGTCGGCTTTTGTCCGGGCTGTTGCCAAGACGCACGCGCCGGAATCGATTCAGCTCTATTACCAATTATTGTTATCCGGCAAACGCGATTTGCCTTATGCGCCAGAGCCGCGCATTGGTCTTGAGATGGCGTTGTTACGCGCTATCGCTTTTGTACCGGCCAAAGCGGGGGCAATGCCGGAAGTCAGTGCCGGCCGCGCAGCTGCGTTGTCGGCGGCGCAGGTGGCACCAGCCCAAGTAGCAGCGGTTTCTGCGCCGCCGGCGCAAGCCCAGATGCCGCAGCTACAAGTTGCGCAGCTTGAGCCTGAGCCAGTGCTGGCGTCTGTTGAGGTGCCACCAGCCGTTGCAGTGACGGACGCAGTGGCCGCACCAGCACCAGACAGCGCTATCGATTCAGTTACAGCCAGTATTCTGGCACGTCGTGGTCTGCAACGGGCGGCTTCGAACGAACCAAAAAAGTCTGAGCGCCAGCAGGCGCCGGTTGTATTACCCCCCAGAACAACATCTGTTGTTGCTGCGCCATCGCATACTGTTGTTGCTGCTAAGCCGGTGCAAAGCCCCGTTTCAGTGCCCGAAACAAAGGCTGCGGCCGCCAGTTTGGAACAAACCAAGCCAGTCGATATCCCGCCATGGGACGAATTGCCTGCGTCGCCAACAGCGAATAATGCCGCAGGTCCTGAGCCGATGGATGACGAAGTCCCGGTTGTAAGACCTTTTGTTCCCCCAGTTGCGTCTGAAGATGATGCGGACCCGGCAGAAAGTGCTGATAGTGTTGAAGGCGCTGAGCAATGGCAATGGCAACAATCTTACACCGCGGCACCTGCGCAGCCGATCCGACATGCCTTGCTGGAAAGCCTGGCGGTGCCGGATCTGCCCGACAATCTCGATTTTGCCAGCGAAACCATCGCAGAAGTGCAGACGGTCTCAGCTGCAGATGCCGACCTGACGTTTGATGGCCAGATCCACGCCGGCAACTTTGCCGTACGCAGTAGCAGTCAGGTCGATGCCTGGGCGCAGCGTATCGACAGCTTGCGCATCGGTGGCCTGATGCGGCTATTCCTGTTACACAGTAGTATGGCGCTGGACGGTAACCAGCTAACGCTGCAGGTCAGCAGCACGCAGCGTCATCTTGACTCGGAGCGCAATCGCGCGCAGTTGCAGTCGGTGCTGGCCGAGTCATTCGGCTTACCACTGAGCGTGGAAGTTGAATTTGTTGACGAGGTCCCGGCTAGCCCACAGGCTTTGCAACAGCGTATAGATGCGGCGCGCCGGCGTTATGTGCATCAGGTGCTGCAGGACGACCCGACGTTAAATGCCATCGCCCGTGATTTTGCCGGTGAATGGTTACCTGATAGTCTGGAAGTATTTTAATTCACCAGTCCGCGTCTTCGGCGTGGGCATAATCTTGTAATTTTGCGGCTTTGTGATTATCTTGGCCGCCATTATCAATACAGCTGAGAGTACAGAATATGTTTAAAGGTGGCATGGGTAACATCATGAAACAGGCGCAGGCGATGCAGGAAAAAATGCAGCGTGCGCAGGAAGAAATCGCCCGGCTGGAAGTCACTGGCGAAGCCGGCGCCGGCATGGTCAAAGTAACAATGGCTGGCAATCACAATGTGCGCCGGATCAGCATCGACGACAGCCTGATGGCTGATGACAAAGAAATGCTGGAAGATTTAATCGCCGCAGCGATCAACGATGCAGTACGCCGTGTCGAAGAAACCAGCAAAGAACGCATGGCGTCAGTGACCGGTGGTATGCAGTTACCGCCGGGCTTTAAAATGCCATTCTGAGCCGATTGATCACTGAGGTGAAGCATGGGTAAACATACGCCGTTAGTGCAAAAACTGATTGATGCGTTAAGGGTACTGCCATCGGTAGGCCCGAAGTCAGCGCAGCGTATGGCTTACCAGTTGCTGGAACGCAATCGCGAGGCTGGTTTACAGCTGGCCTCCGCATTGCAGTCTGCGATGACCAAAGTTGGCCACTGCCAGCGTTGTCGCACGTTCTGTGAAGGTCAGATCTGTCAGATCTGCGCGCATCCCATCCGCGGCCAGAGTTCTCTGCTCTGTATCGTTGCCAGTGCGGCAGACTTATTTGCCATTGAACAAACCGGCTTATTTGCCGGACGCTATTTTGTGCTACGCGGACAACTGTCTCCCCTTGATGGTGTTGGACCGGCGGAATTGGGGCTGGATGCATTATCACAGCAACTGGGTCAGGGCAAAATTGAAGAAGTGATCCTGGCGACCAACCCGACCGTGGAAGGTGAAGCTACAGCATTTTATATCGCCGAACTGTGCCGCAAGCACCGGGTGCAGGTGTCACGTCTGGCCCAGGGCATGCCGGTAGGTGGCGAACTGGAATTTCTCGACGGCAGCACTTTGTCGTATGCATTGAGTGGCCGCAAGCCTTTCTAATCAAGGTTTATCCCTCCAGTATTGCTGGGTTACCATCGTCGTCTATTACTGCTCCCCCTTGAAAAACAAATGACAGACCCCAGATCTGAACCCGGAAATGACAGGCGGGGCCAGTTCGGAGCATTTGTGTATCTGCACCGGTCCGCGCTGACGAATTTAGTGTGAAAGGAGCGGTAAATGACTGAAACAACACAAAAACAAACCCATGGCTTCCAGGCCGAAGTCAAACAGTTGCTGCAACTGATGATCCATTCTTTGTATTCAAACAAAGAAATTTTCCTGCGTGAACTGATTTCAAACGCTTCAGATGCGGCAGACAAACTGCGTTTTCTGGCACTGTCTGACAGCAGCCTGTATGGCAACGAAGGCGATTTACGCGTGCGCGTCAGTCTGGACGAAGCCGCCAAAACAATCACCATCAGCGATAACGGTATCGGTATGACACGTGACGAAGTGATCAGTCACTTAGGCACTATCGCAAAATCCGGTACTAAAGAATTCTTCTCGCAATTAAGCGGCGACCAAAGCAAAGATTCCAAGTTAATCGGTCAGTTTGGTGTTGGTTTTTACTCTGCATTTATCGTGGCCGACAAAGTCACAGTGCGCACGCTGAAAGCAGGCGCGGCGCCAGACAGCGCGGTTGAGTGGGAATCGGCTGGTGAGGGTGATTACACGCTGGCAAGCGCTGATAAAACCAGCCGCGGTACTGAGATTGTGCTGCATCTGCGTGACGGCGAAGGCGAATTCCTCAGCAAGTGGAAAGTCGAAAGCATTATCACCAAGTACTCAGATCACATCTCTATCCCGGTAGAAATGTGGGAAGAGGGCACACCAGAGCGTGAAGAAGACGGCGAGAAAATCCCGGCCACTGAAGGTCACTGGAAAGCAGTGAACAAAGCGACAGCTCTGTGGATGCGCGATAAGTCTGAAATCAGCGATGACGAGTACCAGGAATTCTACAAACACATTTCTCACGACTGGACTGAGCCGCTGAGCTGGAGCCACAACAAAGTTGAAGGCAACACCAACTACACCAGTCTGTTATACGTGCCGAAAAAAGCGCCTTTTGATCTGTGGAACCGCGACGCCCGTCACGGCCTGAAACTCTATGTGCAGCGCGTCTTTATCATGGATGATGCTGAGCAGTTTATGCCAAGTTACCTGCGCTTTATCAAAGGCGTGTTGGATTCCAGCGACTTGCCACTGAACGTATCACGCGAAATCCTGCAGGACACCAAAGTGACACAAAGCCTGCGTAAAGGCTGTACATCACGTGTGTTGAAAATGCTGGAGAAGATGGCTAAGGCCGAAGATCAAACCGAATATCAATCGTTCTGGGATGAGTTTGGTCAGGTATTAAAAGAAGGCCCGGCCGAAGATCACGCCAACAAAGAAAGCATTGCCAAACTGCTGCGGTTCAGCTCAACGCATGTTGATACTGCGGTGCAAAGTGTTGGTTTAGAAGCCTATGTTAGCCGGATGAAAGAAGGTCAGGATGAGATTTATTTCCTGGTGGGCGATAGTTTCGAAGCGGCTCAACACAGCCCGCATCTGGAAGTATTCCGCAAAAAAGGCCTGGAAGT
>JAIXSW010000519.1 GCA_027484495.1 Gammaproteobacteria bacterium | reverse complement strand
TGCTGGAACATCAGCTGAAAAGACTGAAATTGCAACATCAGATCCGTGCGGTATTAACTGACGAACAAAAAACCAAGCTAGACGAGCGGATGACGAAAATGCGTGAACGGATGGCCGAGCGCACAGGTCAAGACGACTAAGGGAGAAGTTATCTCGCTGTTCAGGTGCCGGCGCGCCTGAGATGTCAGCACTTTGATGAGAAGAACCGGGCCTGAGCCCGGTTTTTTAGCTTTTAAAGCGCCGCCCTGTGGCTATTCCATATCCAATTCTTTGAGTTTGCGTGTCAACGTATTACGGCCCCAGCCGAGGCGTTTGGCCGCATCTTGTTTATGGCCATGAGTAAACTGCAACGCCTGTTTCAGTACAATCCGTTCAAACTCTGGGCCTGCTTCAGCCAGAATATCTTCGGCACCGGTTGCCAGTTTTTGCGTGACCCACTGCGCCAGTAAATCCTGCCAGCTGTGTTGGCCATCGCTGCTGCTGGTCACCGGTTTTGGCGCACTGGTCAGCTCCGGTGGTAAATCAGATAACAGGATTTGTTTCCCTGATGCCATCACGGTCAGCCAGCGGCAAGTGTTTTCCAGTTGCCGTACGTTGCCCGGCCAATCCAGCTGTGCCAGAAACTTTTCGGTTTCCAGTGCCAGATCTTTGGCTTCTACATTCATCTCGCGTGCGGCTTGCGCCAGGAAATGCCGGGTCAGTTTCGGAATATCCTGTTTGCGGTCCCGCAGCGACGGAATATGGATGCGGATCACATTGAGGCGGTGGAACAAGTCTTCGCGGAACTTCCCTTCGGCAACCAGTTGCTCGAGGTTTTGGTGGGTCGCCGCAATGATCCGCACGTCCACACTGACTTCCTGATGTCCGCCGACACGATAAAACTGACCATCGGCCAGCACACGGAGCAGACGCGTTTGCACATCGAGTGGCATATCGCCGATTTCATCCAGAAACAAAGTGCCACCGTCGGCTTGTTCGAACCGGCCTTTGCGTAAAGTCGCAGCACCAGTAAAGGCGCCTTTTTCGTGGCCAAATAATTCCGATTCAATCAGATCTTTAGGGATTGCCGCCATATTCAGCGCGATAAACGGCGATTCGGCTCTGGGACTGTGTTTGTGCAGCGCGTGCGCCACCAGTTCTTTACCGGTGCCGCTTTGGCCATTGATCAAGACACTGATGCTGGAGCGGGACAAGCGGCCAATCGCCCGAAACACTTCCTGCATCGCCGGCGCTTCGCCGATGATCTCGGGCACATGAGAGGGCGTGCTGGTGCTGACGCGTGGTTTTTTCGCGTGGGCATGTTCCAGGGCGCGGCTGATCAGCGCCACCGCTTCATTGACATCAAACGGCTTGGGCAGATACTCAAAAGCGCCGCGTTTAAAGGCGTTGACGGCACTGTCGAGGTCGGAGTGCGCCGTCATAATAATCACCGGCAGTTCCGGCGCCAGTTCCTGCAGTTTACTCAGCAACTGCATGCCATCGGTGCCTGGCATCCGGATATCGGACACCACGACGGCGGGTTGATCAAATTCCAGCCGTTGCAGCATCAGATCGGCCGAGGCGTAACTCTCGCAGACGATACCCGCGCGTGACAGGGCTTTTTCCAATACCCAACGGATGGAATTGTCGTCGTCAATGATCCAGACATTCTGCGTCATGGGTTAAGCTCCTTCTGCGCTTATCGGTAAATACAGGGTAAATTCGGTGCGGCCCGGCCAGCTGTCACAATCAATCCAGCCGCCATGCTGGTGGATCAGTGTTTGTGAAATGGACAAACCAAGACCGGTACCGCCGGGTTTGCCACTGACCATTGGATAAAACAATGTATCTTTAATCGCCGGCGGAATACCGGGGCCGTTATCGATGACGCGGATCACGGCGACTAGCTTATGCCGGCGGCCGTGAATGGTGTGCTGATGTAAAATCCGGCTTTGCATCACAATCTGGCCGCCTTGGGTCAGCACTTGCTGGGCATTACGGACAATATTCAGCAGGGCCTGCTCCAGCAGTTCCGGATCTAACGAAAAGTCCGGAATGCTCGGGTCATAATCGCGGATAAATTGCACGGCATTAGGGTTGTCCATCTGAGCCAGCTGACTAACACGTTCAATAATTTCATGCAGGTTGGACACAACTTTATGCGGCGGTTTGTAGGGACCCAGCAAGCGATCGACCAGATTTCGCAGCCGGTCGGCCTGCGCAATAATCAGCTGGGTATATTCTTTTTGCTCATCATTGAGCGACTCTTCCAGCAACTGCGCCGCACCACGCAAACCGCCGAGCGGATTTTTGATTTCATGGGCCAGGCCGCGGATCAGTTCGCGTGCTGCCAGATGTTGGTGTTGCTGCAAACTTTCCATGCTGATTTTGCGCTGCTGATCGACCTGGCGCAATTCCATCACCAGACTGGGCTGCTCGGTCTCCAGCCAGGTCGCCGTCATATCCAGCAATAAATGCCGGCCATCCGGCATCACGCAATGGACGTCACTGATGCCAAAACCCTGCTTGGTATTTAAGGTGCTGACCAGTTGGGCCGCACTGAGATCGCTGTATTGAAACAGTCCGGGAAAATATTGCTGTTGCAGCCGTTTTTCGCCAATGCCAAGCAAAGCGCAACAGGCGGTATTAAAACAGGACACCTGTAACTGCGCATCCAACACCAGGACGGCGGTGGTCAGTTGTTCGGCCAGATTAATGCCTGGCAATTCAAGAGCGATGTGTGCGTGTGTCACGGCAAATCCCTTATTGCACCAAAATGGTGCTCATGGCGCTTAGTCTAGCGGCTAAGCTGTGCCGTGTTGCACTATTTTGGGGTAATTGATGATGCTCGGTGCATAAAAAACGTCGTTACTGAACTGGTAGCAATAACCTTGCCGTTTTGGTCGCTTAACTCCAGCATCAGCTGATGCTCGCCCCGGTCGATGTTGTGCAGGATAAAATTGGCATTACTGCTGGGGCCGGCAACCGCTTGGCCGTCCAGATACAAGCGTACCCGTAGTCCTTGGGCAAACAGCGGCTTCACCTGGCCGGACACATAGATTGTGCCGTTATTTTCCCGGACAGTGCCTTCAGGTTCCGGTTTGGTGATGAATACTTCGAACTTTGGCGTGTGATCTATGCTGCGCTGACTGATTTCGGTTGGAGTGACCGCCGGCATCCGGTTGCCTTCTTTCAATTGGAGCTGCGATGCCCCGGGCACTGGATTGTCGGAAAACACCGGAACATTATTTTTATCTACCGTGACAAACACCGGTTTGTCCTCGTTTTTTGCCTGTGCCAGCACAGGCTGCGCCAACATTGTCAGCACGATCAGTAGTAATAGCGGCCAACCGGTAATGTTCATCACAGAGTCCAATCTGATCAAGTGGCTGATAGAATTACTCTAACTGGCTTTTCTGGCTTTGACCAGTACAAAAAGCCCGCAGAAGCGGGCTTTGGTATTGTGCAAGTCACACTTTATAAATCAGTGTGTTAGCGCAGAAAATTACACGCTGTAATACAGTTCGTATTCCAGTGGGTGTACAGCCATAGAAACGCGTTTGGCTTCGGCACGTTTCAGAGAGATATAAGCATCAATCATTTCATCTGACATGACGCCGCCTTTGGTGAAGATCGCACGGTTTGCTTCCAGTGCATCCAGCGCTTCGTCCAGTGAACCACAAACTTGTGGGATCAGTGCTTCTTCTTCTGGTGGCAGGTCATACAGATCTTTGTCCATTGCATCGCCTGGGTGGATCTTGTTCTGGATACCATCCAGACCAGCCATCAGCTGTGCAACGAATGCCAGGTACGGGTTTGCTGCCGGATCCGGGAAACGAACTTCGATACGACGTGCTTTTGCACTTGGTACCAGTGGGATACGCACAGAAGCAGAACGGTTACGCGCTGAATAAGCCAGCATGACCGGTGCTTCATAGTGTGGAACCAGACGCTTGTAAGAGTTGGTCGACGGGTTGGTGAACGCGTTGACTGCTTTCGCGTGCTTGATGATACCGCCAATGTAGTACAGTGCTGTTTCTGACAGACCGGCATATTTATCGCCGGCAAACAGGTTTACACCGTCTTTTGCCAGCGACTGGTGGCAGTGCATGCCTGAACCGTTGTCACCAACGATTGGTTTTGGCATGAAAGTCACAGTTTTGCCGTACATGTGGGCAACGTTGTGCACCACATATTTCAGTTGCTGAATTTCATCGGCTTTTTTCGTCAGTGTGTTGAAACGGGTCGCGATTTCGTTCTGGCCGGCCGTCGCAACTTCATGGTGATGTGCTTCAACAACCTGACCCATTTCTTCCAGCACCATACACATAGCGCTGCGGATATCGTGGTGTTGATCTACTGGTGGTACTGGGAAATAACCGCCTTTAACACCTGGACGGTGGGCTTTGTTACCATCTTCATATTCTGCATCTGAGTTCCAGGCTGCTTCTGAAGAGTCCACTTTAAAGAAAGAGCCTGACATGTCGTTTTTGAAACGGACATCATCAAACATGAACCACTCTGGTTCTGGGCCAAACAGCACTGTGTCAGCGATGCCAGTAGATTTTAAATATTCTTCAGCGCGTTTAGCGATAGAACGTGGGCAACGGTCGTAACCTTGCATCGTGCTTGGCTCGATCACGTCACAGCTGATCAGAATGGTGGTTTCTTCAAAGAATGGATCCAGCAGCATGGTGCTGGCATCCGGCATCAGGATCATGTCTGAGTCGTTGATGCCTTTCCAGCCGGCAATTGAAGAGCCGTCAAACATTTTGCCGTTTTCGAAGAAGTCTTCGTCAATCTGGCTGGCAGGAATTGTGACGTGCTGCTCTTTACCTTTGGTGTCAGTAAAACGTAAATCAACAAACTTCACGTCGTTTTCTTTCATAAAACTCAGAACGTTCGATGCAGACATGCATTCCTCCGGATTCAACTCAAACTAAGGTTCAGGTGCGGCTTGCCGCCGGGTTGCGCTTGTAATGCCAAAGCTATGCCAAATTCTTAAGTGTATGATTTTTAAAAATATACACGGCACAACCCTGACGGATTTAGTCTAAAATGCACCAAAATGATGCGTTAGCGCACTTAAATGGTGCGATACTGCCGAAAATGCCCTGCTTCTGTGCAGTGGTGACGGCAGCGCTAACGATAGCAAGAATTCAGCGCAGATCTGCGTCACGATAAAAAATAATCTGAGACCCGCTAAGGAGATATCCCATTACGTCCTGAATGTGCCGGCTTTTAGCGCAGAGTAGTCAGATGACTGTCATACTGGCAGGAGTTTTGCTTGAGTTGCATATTGTGGCGCTGCCCGCAAACCTGCATTCGTGCTGGTGTTGATGAAAAAAGCAGCAGCAGGCTGCCAGATAAATTTCCCAGCCAGAGCTAAAGCAGGTAAAATGCGCGCACAAATTTTTCGGGTACTTGCGGTGGGATACTACAGGCGGGTACACATTTACACTTCACTAAGCGAGTACCAAATAAATGTCTTATGATATCAGCAAGTTGCGTAATATCGCCATTATCGCGCACGTTGACCACGGTAAAACTACACTTGTTGACAAATTACTGCAACAGTCCGGCACTTTCGATGCCCGCGCTAAATTGCAGGAACGGATGATGGATTCAAACGCGCAGGAATCCGAGCGCGGTATTACCATCCTGGCTAAAAACACTTCGGTACGGTGGAACGGCTATCAGATCAACATCCTGGACACACCAGGCCACGCCGATTTCGGTGGTGAAGTTGAGCGCGTTCTGTCGATGGCTGACTCAGTATTATTATTAGTCGATGCGGTTGAAGGCCCAATGCCACAAACTCGCTTCGTCACACAAAAAGCTTTCGCCCACGGTTTAAAACCAATTGTTGTTGTGAACAAAATTGACCGTCCGGGTGCACGTCCGGATTGGGTTATCGACCAGGTATTCGATCTGTTCGACAACTTAGGCGCGACTGACGAGCAATTAGATTTCCCAATCGTTTACGCATCAGCCATCAATGGTTGGGCGACGCTTGATTACAACGAACCAAAAACAGATATCAATGACTTGTTCGCTGCAATCATTGAGCACGTCGCCCCACCGAAAGTTGAACTCGATGGCGACACGCAGATCCAGGTATCTCAGTTAGATTACTCCAGCTACCTCGGTATTATCGGTATTGGCCGGATCAAACGCGGTACCTTACGTGTCAACCAGCAAGTGACCGTTTTAGGCGCTGACGGTTCGAAGCGGAATGGTAAAGTGGGCCAGGTGTTCACCTACTTAGGTTTGGAACGTATTGATACTCAGGAAGCGAACGCCGGTGACATCATCGCATTCACTGGTTTAGGCGACCTGAAAATTTCTGACACTATCTGTGCGCCAACCAGCCTTGAGGCATTACCACCATTACAAGTGGATGAGCCGACCGTGACCATGACGTTCCAGGTCAACACTTCACCATTCGCTGGTAAAGAAGGCAAATTTGTTACTTCACGTCAAATTCTCGAGCGTCTGAACCATGAACTGAAACACAACGTCGCGCTGCGCGTTGAAGAAACCGAAGACGGTGACAAGTTCAAAGTATCAGGCCGTGGTGAACTGCACTTAGGCGTGTTAATTGAAAACATGCGCCGTGAAGGTTTCGAACTGGCTGTATCTCGTCCTGAAGTGATCATGAAAGTGGTCGATGGCGAGAAAATGGAACCAATCGAAAACGTCACTATCGACGTGGAAGAGCAGCACCAGGGCTCTATCATGGAGAAAATGGGCGAGCGTAAAGCGGAAATGACCAATATGCAGCCAGACGGCAAAGGCCGCATCCGGATGGATTTCCAAATGCCAAGCCGTGGTCTGATTGGTTTCCGTACTGAGTTCATGACACTGACTTCAGGTACAGGCCTGATGTACAACAGCTTTGATCATTATGGTCCTCATAAAGGCGGTAATATCGGTCTGCGCATGAACGGCGTGCTGATTTCAAATGCGATGGGTAAAGCCGCTGGTTATGCGATTTTCTCTCTGCAGGAACGTGGTCGGATGTTCATCGGTCATGCTGATGAAGTATACGAAGGCCAGATTATCGGTATTCACAGCCGTAGCAACGACTTAACAGTGAACTGCCTGAAAGGTAAACAGCTGACGAACGTTCGTGCTTCAGGTACTGATGAAGCGATTAACTTAGTGCCGCCAATCCGCTACACACTGGAGCAGGCGCTGGAGTTTATCGATGATGACGAGCTGGTTGAAGTGACGCCACAGTCAATCCGGATCCGTAAACGTCACCTGACAGAGAACGACCGTAAACGCGCCAGCCGCGCTTAATTCCGGTTGTGAATGAATAAACCCGCGCCCAGGCGCGGGTTTTGTTTTTGGGACAAAGAGCTGGCGATGCCAGCCAATGCTGTGTATCGTGCAACGCAAGGAAATGTCACTCATCTGTTGCACGGAGCTTTGCCACAATGACCTCGCGCCGGTCGTTTTATAAAAACAAAACTGTGCTGGTGGTGGATGATTCTGACCAAATCCGCAGCTATTTCAAAA
This sequence comes from Gammaproteobacteria bacterium, assembly GCA_027484495.1. Taxonomy (GTDB): domain Bacteria; phylum Pseudomonadota; class Gammaproteobacteria; order Enterobacterales; family Alteromonadaceae; genus Pararheinheimera. Next base: position 13,045 of record JAIXSW010000519.1, on the reverse strand, counting down.
GTATGCTACTGATGATTGGTTTTGATGATGTGACGCTGGCGCGAGATGCCGAGATGGCGCTGTCCAATTGCCGGCGTATTCCTTTTGATTTTATTCTGTGTGACTTCCATTTGGGCGTCGGGCGGGATGGCTACCAGTTATTTGAGGTGCTGCGCACCGAACAGCTGTTAAAAGCTGAATGTTGTTTTCTGGTGGTCAGTGCCGAACGTCAGCGTCAGGCGGTGTATGGCATTGTTGAATATCAGCCGGATGATTATCTGCTGAAACCGTTCAGCTACGCCGAACTGGAACGTCGTATCACCCGTGCCTATCACATTAAACAAGCGCTGAAACTGGCTTATCAGGCGATTCAACTACGCGAATACAATGATGCCGTGCTGGCCTGTGATCATGTGGTTGATCATCGCAGCAAATATGCGCTGCATGCGACCCGGCTCAAAGCGGAACTGCTGGTGCGGTTAGAACGCTTTGATGAAGCCGAACACTTGTATCACTGGGCGCTGACCGTGCGGGATTTTGCCTGGGCGCGGCTGGGTTTAGCGGTGATCTATGGTTATCAGGGGCGTAGTGACGAGGCGGAAGTTGCGTTACAGCTGTTGTCCGGACAAGCAGAAACGAGAATTGAAGCGCTGGACTGGCTGACCCGCCTGTACATCAGCCAGCAAAAGCCGGCTGCCGCGCTGGCGGCGGTTGAACAAGTTGCTAAAACTTCTCCACGCAACTATTTGCGCCAACACGTGCTGGCGACGCTGGCGGTGATTGATAACCGCAAAGACTTAGCGGTGCAAGTGCACCAGCGCTTGCTGACAGCTGCCCGTTATTCAATGTATGACACTGCTGACAATATGCTCAATTTTGCCCGCGCATTGCTGGAGCAGGCGAAAGACCAAGAGCCCAAGGGGCGGGCAGAAACCATGCGCCGGCTGGATACATTTCTGACAACTATCAAAAAACGCTTCCATCCGGCCAGTTTTGAACATGACCGGCTGGTGATCGATGCACGTATTGCGTTGCTGGAAGGGAAAACCAAAGAGGCGCTGCAATTGCTGGAATACAGTGAGCAGCTCAGTCTGGAAAAGCACTTATCGCCGGCAGCGATGCTGGACCGCGCCCGAGCCTATTTTGAAGCCGGCAATCTAGCGATGTGTGACCACTATATGGCCGCGCTGTCGGCATTAACGCAAGACGATAATCTGTATTGCAGTGCCATCACCCTGATGATGCAGCATGAGCAGAAGCAACATCAGCAATTGCGCCAACAATTGATGGAACGCAATGCGGCCGGCATGCAGGCATATGGCAATGGCGATTTTTCGATGGCCATCGATTATTTTCGCACTGCGCTGGAATCGATGCCAGCGAATGTCAATATTGCATTGAATTTGCTGCAGGCGCTGAGTATGCGCCAGACCCTGAATGGCGATTTGAAAGCGTTAGCGCAGCACTGTATCGATCTGATTGCGGCAGGGCAGTTGCCGGCCGATCAACAAAAACGCTATCAGGTAATTATGGGCCATCTGGACCTCTGAACCTGACTGGCATTTCAGTGGCGCATAAATTACACTGCGCCGGTTTTCCTGCAATGAGAAGCATCGATGTCTGCCAAATTTTCTTCGTTTACAGGCCGTTGTGCCGCGGTCTTTCTGCCTCTGGTGTTACTGAGTTGCACGCCAGCTGATCCGATCCAGCGTTTTTCCGGTCCGGCGCAAGGTTCAACCTACAACATCAGTTATTGGACCGACTCACAGGTCAAGGCCGCGGATTTGCAACAACAGGTCGTTAAGGAGCTGGATCGCATCGATTTAGCGATGTCGAATTACCGGCCAGATTCCACCATTGAACAGTTTAATGCGGCTCAGCACACTGATCTGCAAACAGTCGGCGCTGAATTGGTCGGGCTGGTGGAAGATGCCCGAACGGTAACCAAAGCCAGTCACGGCTGCTACGACCTGACCGTCAAGCCGCTGTTTGAACTCTGGGGGTTTAAAGCAGATAAGTTTAATCAGCCGACACCAGCGCAAATCAGCCAGACGATGCAGTTGGTTGGTATGGAAAAAATCACCACAACGCCCAATGGTGAAATGAGCAAAGCCATCGGTCAGATGCGGGTTGATGTGTCATCTATTGCTCAGGGCTATACCGTGCGCAAGCTGGCTGCGCTGCTGGAACAAGCCGGTGTAACCAACTATCTGGTTGAGGTCGGTGGGGAATTGCAGGTCCGCGGCAAAAAGCCAGCAGGCCAACCGTGGAAGGTCGCGATTGAAAAGCCATTACCTGGTGAACAACATTTGCAGAAAATCATCATCGTCAACCAGGATGAACCTCTGGCTATTATGACATCCGGCACCTACCGGCATTATTTTGATGCCGATGGCCAGCGTTTCAGCCATGTGCTGGACGCGCGTGCTGGTGCGCCAGTACGACACAATACGGTATCGACCACGGTATTGATCGACAATGCCACTTTTGGTGATGCCTGGTCGACCGCGTTTTTATGTCTGGGCAGTGAAGCCGGGCTTAAAGTGGCAGATGAACTTGGTCTGAAAGTGCTGTTTATCGACCAACAAGGTGATGCGTTGGTGGAGAAATCCAGTCAGGCGCTGGCACAAAGCAAAGGTGTGACACTGCAACAACAGTAGCCTGCTTGCCGGGACCGGGGCGCTTTGTGGTAGTCTGCAGGTTCCGGCACCCAGACAGGTGTCTGCTCAGGACAGGATGATGCCCGATTCGATGATTCAGCGCACTGTGACCCTTGGGTTGAACAGTGTGCGTTTTTGCCGCCTTTATCTGCAACGTTGTCAGCACGACCAAATCGGTATGATTGGTGGTTATCTGGCATATATTTCGATTTTGTCGCTGGTGCCGCTGGTTGCTGTGGCATTTTCGGTACTGAATGCGTTCCCGATGTTTGCCGGCCTGCGTAGTGAAATAGAGGCTTTTGTATACGCGAACATAGTGCCGTCGCGTGGCCAGGAAATTCAGACCTATATCAACGGCTTTGTCGAAAACATCGGTCAGATGACCACCGTTGGCGTGTTGTTTCTCGTATTGGTCGCACTGATGCTGATCCACAATATCGACAAGACACTGAATAAGATCTGGCGCGTGCAAAAACGGCCGCGGCTGATGATTTCGTTATCGATCTATTGGATGATCCTGACGCTCGGCCCTATTTTGCTGGGTAGTTCGATTGCGCTGACCTCTTATCTGGCGTCGCTGAGCCACCTGGCAGACGATTACACGCCCGGTTTATCGAATTTCCTGCTGTCGTTTACGCCCTATGGCATGTCATTGCTGGCGTTTTTTATGCTGTATCAGCTGGTACCCAATATCAAAGTTCGCTATGGCTATGCCTTTTGGGGGGCTTTGCTGGCCAGTATCTTATTCGAGATGCTGAAAAACGGATTTGCACTCTATATCCAACATTTCCCGTCCTATCAGGCAATTTATGGCGCGTTGGCGCTGGTACCGATTTTATTTGTCTGGATTTATTTATCCTGGCTGGTGGTGTTGATTGGCGCCGAGCTGACGGCTCTTTTACAGGAACAACACTGCCGGGCATTGCAGTTATTGCAGCATAAAACCCAGCGGGCACAGCCAGTAGCTGCGGCGCCGGGTGCTGTGCTGACGGAGTCTTCTGATGTATCGCACTGAACCTGTTGATTGTTACCACAGTGAATTTCTGCCACGGCCGCATGGTCACCGGTTGTATCTGGAGCAAAGTGGTAATCCGCAGGGAATTCCGGTGCTGATGTGTCATGGCGGCCCCGGTGGCGGTTGTTCACCGTTCCAGCGCACGTTGTTTGATCCGCAGCAGTACCGGATTGTGTTGTTTGATCAGCGTGGTTGTGGTCAATCAACCCCTTTTGCCAGTCTGGAGCACAATACGACACAGGACCTGGTCGGTGATATCGAGGCGATCCGGCAACATCTGGGCATCAACCGTTGGGTGGTGGCTGGTGGCAGCTGGGGCAGCACGCTTGCGCTGGCGTATGCCGAACAATACCCGGAGCACTGCCTCGGCCTGATCCTGCGGGGTATTTTCCTCGGCCGCCCTGAAGATATCGACTGGTTGTACCGACCCGGTGGCGGTGCCAGTCAATTGTTCCCGGATTATTTTGCCGATTTTTTTGCGCCGGTGGCCGCGTTGAAAGGCCTGGATATTCTGGTCGCTTATCAGCAGCTGTTACAGCATCCCGATACGACTACACAGTTGCATGCCGCGCAGGCCTGGAGTTTATGGGAAGCTCGGGTTGCCACCTTGTTACCCAATACGGCAATGCGCGACGGCGCTACCGAGCCGGAGTCTGCGTTGCCATTGGCGCGGATTGAAAACCATTATTTCCTGCATCATTGTTTTTTGCGTCCGGATCAGTTGATGGCGGAGCTTGGTAAGGTGCAGCATTTGCCTTGTTACATTGTGCATGGCCGGTACGACATTGTCTGTAAGCTGGAAAATGCCTGGACTTTACAGCAGGCCTGGCCCGATTCGGTGCTGACCATCGTTGCCAACGCCGGACATTCTGCCAGTGAAACCGGCATCAGCCGTGCGTTGTACGATGCATCGCTCCAGCTGGCAAATCGTTTACGGGAGGCGCCATGATTGCGTTGATCCAGCGCGTGCGGCGCGCTGATGTCACAGTGGGCAACGAAGTGGTCGGGGCAATTGGCAGCGGCATGCTGGTGTTGCTCGGCGTAGAAGCCGGTGATACGACGGTGGAGCTGCACAAGCTGGCCGACAAAGTGCTGAAATATCGTTTATTCAGTGATGAAGCCGGCAAAATGAATCTGAATGTGCAGCAGGCCGGCGGTCAACTGCTGGTGGTGTCGCAATTTACCCTGGCGGCAGACACTAATTCGGGTTTGCGGCCGAGTTTTACTCCGGCGGCACGGCCGGAAGTGGCCGAGCCGATGTATCTGCAGTTCGTTGCTTATTGTCGCGCGCAGGGACTGACGGTGGCGACCGGCCAGTTTGGTGCCGACATGCAAGTGGGTCTGGTCAATGATGGCCCGGTCACATTCTGGCTGCAGGTGCCTCCGGCGGCCTGAGTCAATTAAGAGGTGTTGGATGCAGTATCAGGTGACGAGTCCGCAAAATGCGCAGGATTGGCTGGATTATTATCAACTGCGTTATCAGGTGTTACGCCAGCCGTGGGGACAACCGCCGGGGTCGGAGCAGGATGAGCTGGAAGCCAGCAGTGCCCATCGCATGATTCGGGCGGCCGATGGTCAGCTGCTGGCTGTCGGCCGGGTGCATCAGTTGAGTGATGGCTGGTGCCAGGTGCGTTATATGGCGGTGGCCGAATCTGCCCGCGGCAAAGGCCTTGGTGCACTGGTATTGCGAGCGCTGGAGCTGCAAGGGCTGGCATGGGGCTGCGATCGGCTGACACTCAATGCCCGCGAAAACGCCTTCGTGTTTTATCAGAAACTTGGCTTTAACGCCGGTAAACCACTGGAACCATTGTATGGGATCCCGCATCAGCAGATGACTAAACGGCTGCGTCTGGCCGGCGATGCACAACAACTCAGCCGCTGGTGTGCCGATTTGCAACAAACCTGGCACCAGACGATTCCGTTGTCGGCTTTTATGCAGCTGCAGATCATGCAGTTTGATGGCAATCTGCTGGCCTGTCAGGCGCCGCTGGCGCCGAATAAAAATCTGCATCACACCATGTTTGCCGGCAGTATCTACAGTTTGCTGACCTTAACCGGCTGGGGCCTGATCTGGCTGCAACTGCAGGCGCTCGGTCTGCAAGGGGACATTGTGCTGGCTGATGCTGATATTCGTTATCTGGCGCCGGTGCAGCAAGATGCCCGTGCCCAAGTGCAATTGCTCGATGCTGTCGGTGATCTGGCGGTGCTGACTCAGGGCCGGCGCGTACGCCAACAGCTGTTGGTGCGGTTAACTCAGGGCGAGCGGCTGCTGGCAGAATTCCATGGTCGTTTTGTCGTGATGCCGGTAAACACCGCTGTGAGTGCCGGTTAATGGCATCGGTTGTTATTCTTGGTTGTGGCTGGCTGGGCACTCAGCTGGGTGTGCAGCTTAGTACACAAGGACACCAGGTTTGGGGCAGCCGGCGCAGCAGCGAACGGCTGGCCACATTACCTGCCCAAATCCAGCCATTGCAATGGGATGGCCTGAGTCCGTTGAGTCAAGAAATATGTCAGCTGCTACCTGACAGCTGGTTGATTCTGGCTATGCCGCCAGCCGCCGCGCAGGATGGTGGTGCGTCCTATCTGCGATCGCTGCAAATTGTGCTGGCGCAAGCCAATACCGCACAGGCGCTGGTGCTCTGTTCATCCAGCGGCGTGTATGCAGGCCTTGCTGGCGAGGTTTGTGAAGCTGATGCGCCCGGACCTGAACCTCGGGCACAGCTACTCTGGCAGGCTGAGCAACTGGTACTGCAGGCAGCGCAGTGTGCTTCGCAGCGTTATGTGCTGCGTCTGGCTGGTTTGATTGGGCCTGGCCGGCACCCGGCCGGTTTCACCCGGCGCGGCGTGATGGCCGGCCCAGAGCAACCAGTGAATTTGGTACATAGCGCGGATATCTGCCGTTGGCTGAATTTGCTGCTGAATCACGGCGCCTTTCCAGCCTCTGTCGTGAATCTGTGCGCGCCGATCAAGTGCAGTAAAGCAGAGTTTTACACCGCGGCCTGTCAACAACAGCGACTGACGGTACCGCAATTTATCGCAGCGACTGAGCCGTCGCGTCGTGTCAACGCAGCGCTCAGTTTGCAGCTGCCCGGGTTTAGCTACCAACATCTCGATGCCGGCGGTCTCTGAATTAGATTTATTCGCAGCAATATCAGAATTTTATCAAAGCTTAATCGTCTTTTTCCTGCAGTAAAACGGCAGCATGGCCAGAATAGGAACGTGATTCAGGATACTGCGGTTGGATCTCAATAAATGGCTACTCGGGTCGGGGTGTTGCACAGCGTTAGGGGTGGCCGCCGGCTTCGTATATTTGTTTGATAGCCCGGCAGAATCGATGCTGGTCAGTCAGCAGTGGTATCAGCAACCTTTGTTGCTGTTTTTCTCCGGGATGCTGCTGTTGGCATTGTTACTAAACGTGCTGGCGATGTTTGGCGTCGATTTTCATCGCTCGCCATTATTTGTCGTGCCGCGCGACAACGATGAATTCAATCATTTCAGTACTTTAGCCCAGCAGTTTTTGCGTCAGCAGACGGCAAGCCCGTTGGTGGGCGAACCCAATTACTATCTGCAACGCGAATATGGTGTGCTGTATTACGTGCAGACCGGTGCTGACCTGCCGCTGGATATCATGCACTTGCGCCATATTTTTCAGCTGATGTTACGTCATCAGTGTCACAGTGCTTTGGCGTTAGTCCCGCAAAATATAAAGAGTCCGGCACAGATATTTGCACTGGAAGCCAATATTCGCATTCTGGATCAGCAGCAACTGCGGAACTGGATAAAGTCTTAAAAAAAATCACTTTTTAGGCACAATATCAAAGTTCGGTAAGGTTTTTTTGTCTCTGTTTTGGCAAATTGATCAGGCGTGCAACGCTGAAGGACCGATACAAATACCCGGGATTGGGTAGAAACACCGCCTGCCTGGCTGGACTTGCTCCAGCCTTTTTTTATTTTGTGCTCCCGGTGGCAATTTAATTCCGGCACCAGATGAAGACGATGACGTCCGGCCCGCCAGTGCAGGGTTTGACGGCTTGAAGCATACCTTGTGTGCATCCAGCCAGCGGGCTCTTGGATAGACGCAGTCAAAGCGTTTTGCTGGTCATTTTGTCGCGGTCTAATGTATTGCAGCCAAAGATAGAGCTTGCCATGCCAGCTTTGAACCATTCACTGCTACGAATGTTGTCAAAACCGTTAAATGCAACCGACGAGTGCGCTGAGATCGCCATTGCCGGCAGACAATGTGGAGGCAAGGGGGCGGGCGAGGAGGCCCTGTCTGCTGACAGGGCCTGCAGGGGTCAGATTTTGAAAGTACTGATGGCGGCTGTCAGCTGAGCGGCGTTGTCACTGACTGCTGCGCTATGTTCCAGCGTTCGGTCGGCTTTTTCAGAACTTTGGTCAGAAAGTTGGACCATTGCACTCATGTGGTCGGAAATCAAATCACCAAGCGCCAGCTGTTGTTGGGTTGCGCTGGCAATCGCGGTACTGATGTGATGCATCTGACTGATGGCCTGATTGACGTGACCGAGTGATTGCACCAAATCAGCCGTATGATTCACACAGTATTCGGCATCAGTCTTGCCGCGGTTGATCGCGCTGACCGCTGCAGTACTTTCCTGTTGCAGCGTTTGGATCATCTGGCGTATTTCATCAACTGCGGCCTGACTACGAACCGCAAGCGACCGTACTTCATCAGCAACAACAGCAAAACCACGGCCTTGTTCACCGGCGCGGGCCGCTTCAATCGCTGCGTTCAGCGCCAGCAGATTGGTTTGTTCGGCAATACCACGGATGGTGGCGAGGATACCGCCAATGTTATTGGAGTGAGTGTTGACCTTCAGCATGATGTCCGCGGTGCTGGCCAGCTGCCCAGCAAGTCCGCTGATCAGTGTATTGTTTTCACTGGATATTTTATCGATTTGCTGACTTTGCCCCAGCGCATGCTGCATTTCTTCTACTGCTTGTTCGGCTTGCTTTGCGATGTTGTGGGTATTGTCGTTCAGCTGCTGCGTAGTCTGGTTGACGTCATTGATTTGAGTCTGTTGCGTTTGCAACGCGCGGTTAATTTCCTGCACTTCATCTCTGGAGCGACTGGCATTGTGCTCAAGCTCACCAGAACTGTCGACAATCCGGTGGATCAGCTGACTAAGCGCTTCGATCAGGCTGTTGACCTTGGCCGACAAGGCGCCAAATTCGTCTTCCTGCACAATATGCAGACGCCGTGTTAAATCACCCCCTGCGACGTCACCCAGCACTTTGTTGATACCTGCCAAAGGTTTTAACATGGCATTGATGGTCAGAAATGCCGCGCCGCCTGCCAGCACCACCAGCACTACCATGATGACGATGGTGCGGGCCTTGCCAAAAGATAAAGCAGAAGACACTTCGGCCTGCAGGCTGGTAAATTGTTGATCTGCGGCTTTGAGCAGCTGATCAAGTGCCGCAATGGCAAGGCCAATCGACTGCTCTGAATTTGCCAGCTGGGTGCGGGCATCCTGCAATGCGGTCAGTTGCTGTTGTTTCAGGCTGACCAGATTTTGCTCTGTTGCGACCCTGGCTTTGACCGCGCTGAGCTGCTCATTAAAAGTTTGCCATAAGTCAGTGGCATCCACTTCGTCCACCAAATTGCCGATGTAATCCAGATTTCCCTGCATGTCACTTAAGGCGAATTCAATGTTTTGCTGGCTTTCAGTCAGCTGGGCCAATTCGGTAAAGGTAGCGGTCTCCCGCACTGTTTGCATCAGCGACAGCAATTGACCGTCGACCCGGGCTGCCGCACCTGCCAGCAGTTCAATCTGGGCTTTTTTGCCCGGAGTTTCCAGATAAGACAAATCCACCAGTGTGGCGCCGGCGTCGTCAATCAGCTGGACCAATTGTTTCAACTCAGCCGCAGCAGCTTCACCAGTCTGCAAAGTTGCCAGTTTGGCTTTAAACATATTGTTGACGGCAGTGCTGTACAGGTCATGTTGTTGATCTGCGGTGGTCAGTGCTTTATGCAGCGTTGGATCCGATGCAGTCAGGGCGCGTAGTGCGGTGACCTTTTGCTGGTAATCATTATTGGCGTTGTCGAAGTCCGTTTGAAACTGACTGATGGTTTTAGCCTGATCGGCCATAAAGCCCAACGCAGATAACTTGCCGAGTTTTAACAACTGGATCTGGGCCTGATTACTTTGCTGTTGCACGGGCACGGCAATGTCGTTGACCCGGCTACCCGAATCAGACACTACGGCAAAGCTCCATAGTGAAGATAAGCTGGCGAATAATAACAGTAGTGCAATAAAGCCAAAGCCGAGGATGACTTTGTGAGCCACGGTGAGTTTCATGTCTGATCCTGTTGTCTCATTTGTCTTCTTCGTCTGGAGTGATTTTAGTATTGACGAAGTTCATAGTTATGCAAAGAGGATCAGGAAGTTAACAGAGTTAAATCTGCTGGTCCAGCCAGTGAATCAGAAAAAATGCATAATGGAAAATGGCAGAGTTGGTACTGAACAGGCAGCGAATTGTCGGTAAAGGCAGCGGAACACCATCTTCAGATGAGGCCGGTGTCATGTCTGAAACAGCGGCTGTTGCGGCCTTTCCCGTCATTTTACCGCAGTGATATTCAGGTGCCCGCCCAGTCGGTAACGGCTGCCGGCCGAAGTTAAATAAGCAAAACTGACCGCACCTTCGCGGCTGAATGTACGGCGGGTGAGCCGCAGGCACGGCTCGTGTGCACTGATTTTCAGATGCTTACAGGTAAATTCGTCGGCTAAGACCGCCTCGACAATGTGATCGGCTTCGGTCAGCGGCGCAACAGCACTCAGATATTCGTGGGGGGTCTGAAAAGCGAAATCCTGCTGCAGGTACAAAGGCACCATCTTGGGATTAACATACCGCGCTTCCAGCTGCAGCGGGGTCTGGTTATCAAAATGTACAATCAGTGAGAAAAACACCGGTTCGTTGCGGACCAGGCCTAACGCTGTGGCAACCACGGTGGGGCACGGCAGACTAGTCAGCTGAACCAGCCGTGCGCTGTGGAAATGGCCGCGCGCCTGAATTTCATCGGCGATATTGCGGATCTCCAGCAATGCGGATTGCGATTTTGGTGATGCGACAAAACTACCGACTCCCTGCGTGCGGTACAAAACACCTTGCTCGGTCAGTTCCTGTAAGGCGCGCCGGGCTGTCATCCGGCTGACGGCAAACTGGTCACACAGTTCATGTTCTGACGGTACGCGGCTATGTTCCGGCCAGTTGCCGCTTTCAATCTGACTAAGGATAAACTCTTTGATGGCGGCGAATTTGGGTGTGCCGCTGTCGTTGCTGCGTTGCATCGGGTTGCGCTCTGGGCTGAAAATATGTGCGGAATGTGCAGCAAAAAATAGCGGCACTTGATTGTATATACAAGTGAGTGCGGTAGAATTATTGCTGAGATCTGCGCAGCGATCGGTGCCCGCGGTGCCGGTAATACAGCGCAAAGTGTGAGCCCGGCAGGCGCAAAACGTGAACAATCAACAGGATTAGATTATGCAGCACTTCGATGCCATTTGGCACAATGTCAATATCGCCACTATGGATCCGCAGCGACCCGGTTCTTATGGTGCTGTGGAACAGGCGGTCCTGGCTATCCGTGATGGCTTGATTGCGTTTTGTGGCCCGCGTGCGGAGCTGCCGTCTTACGATGCACTGGCGACGCCAACTTTTGATGGGCAGGGCGGCTGGTTGTTGCCGGGTTTTATCGATTGTCATACCCATCTGGTGTATGCCGGCAGTCGCGCCAATGAATTTGAGCTGCGCTTAAACGGTGCCACTTACCAACAAATCGCTGAAAGTGGCGGCGGGATTAAATCCACGGTGGCCGCCACCCGGGCTGCATCGCATGAAGAGCTGTTTGTGCTGGGGAAAAACCGGCTGAACGCGCTGCTGGCGCAAGGTGTGACTTGTGTCGAGATTAAATCCGGTTATGGCCTCGACCTGGCGAATGAACGCAAAATCCTCGAAGTGGCGCGGTTGCTCGGCGAACATCATCCGGTTACGATCCAAACGACTTTTCTTGGCGCGCATGCGTTACCGCCTGAATACAGCGGCGACAGCGATGGTTACATGGATTTAGTGGTCGACAGCATGCTCCCTGAGCTGCATGACGCAGGCCTTGTCGATGCGGTGGATGTATTCTGTGAAGGCATCGGTTTTTCCGTCGCGCAAAGCCGGCGTTTGTTTAACAAGGCCCGTGCGCTTGGTCTGCCAGTGAAGGCGCATGCTGAGCAGCTGTCGAGCCTGGGCGGCGCCAGTCTGGTGGCCGAATTCGGCGGTTTGTCGGCTGACCATATTGAATATCTGACCGAAACGGATGTCGCCAAGATGGCCAGTGCCGGCACCGTCGCGGTGCTGTTGCCGGGCGCTTATTATTTCCTGCGTGAGACCAAAATGCCGCCAATTGACTTGTTGCGTCAGTATCAGGTGCCGATGGCGGTGTCGACAGATCTCAACCCTGGCACTTCGCCGTTATGTAACCTGCCTTTGATGCTGAATATGGCCTGCACATTGTTCCGGCTGACGCCGGCCGAAGCGTTGGCGGGTGTGACGCGACATGCGGCCCAAGCCCTTGCGCTGAGCGACCGTGGTGTGCTGCGGACCGGCCTTCGGGCTGATTTTGCCTTGTATCAGGTGAGCCAGCCGGCGGAGCTGTGTTATCAGTTTGGCGTCAGCCAGCTGCGGCAGCTGGTGATCGGCGGCAAGGTCGTGAATCCCGGCTAAATCCGCATGATTGCGTCGCTTTACAAGCAGACAAAAAAGCGTAAGCTCAGCAAAAAACAGTCTTTGCAGGTGTCCACCAGATGAGACGATTTGCCGCTGTATTGCTGGTCGCCTCGGTTCCGGTTGCCGCACAATCACCGGAGTCCGCCAACACTATGTGGTTATGGGCCGCTTTGTTGCTCTGTGCCATCGGCTGGCTGACCACCACCCTGTTGTGGTGGCGTGGTAACAGCGTGCAGCCTGACAATCCGCCCGCAACGCCGCCTTATCAGTTATTACATGATGAAATGACCGGTTTGCCGAACAAATGGCTGGCCCGGCAAGACTTCCAACAGTTTATCTCAGAGCATCCGCAGGCACAGCTGGCCTTGGTACTACTGAAAATCGAACGCTTTGACCGGGTCAATCAGCTACTGGGGTACAGCCACGCCAATCTGGTGCTGAGTCAGATCGCACGGCGGTTAAATCAGGCAGCCAGCCAGCATCAGGGCATCATTGCGCTCAGTAGTGCAGATGCCTGGGTGGCACACCTCGGTGGGGTCGACTTTTTATTGCTGGTGGATCAACAAGGCAAACAGCATCAGGCCGGGTATCTGGCGCATCAGCTCGAACATGAAATTGCCGAACCCTTGTTACTGCGGGGCTGTGCGGTGGACTA
>JAIXSW010000172.1 GCA_027484495.1 Gammaproteobacteria bacterium | reverse complement strand
GTACGTGTTACTCGGCACTTTACTCAGCGTCAGCATCAGTCTGGGCATCGGCCTGATTGTGCGTTGGTTGCTTAGTGGCATGGCCTGAACCTCGTTCACGGCGATAACAAGATGTCCCGGCAATCCTTCGTTGCGGCAGCTTTGCAAAGCTGCAGGCTACCTGTTGTGCTGCTCAGTTCTATCCAGCGCAATTCATTCACCTCGTTTGCTGCAAAGCCGGCAATCCGGACAATCTGATCGCCGGGCGCTAACCAACCCTGTAGTTGCGGATTCAGATTGTCCCTGACGATAAAAAAACCATTGCTCAGTTTGCGCAGCTCCAGGCCCGTCAGATTACTCTGAGCCAGGTAAGGCGCATCGTGCTGTGACTGCAATAACCATTGACCGCTCAGGTAGTCCAGCACCAACTGATGTTGCATCAGGACGCCGCTTCCGACCAGCCACCAGTCATCTGCATCATCCGCAGCCATCAGATTCACCGGCACCGGCGACAGTTGCACCGCACCGAGCTGTAAACTGCGAACCTGCCCGCGCAAGTTCGCATGACGGCCGCTGAGGCCGAAATCAGCCCCTTCCCGCAGCGGACCATCCAGATTCAGCTGATGTTCCTGCAGGTACAAAGCATTGATCTTCAGAAAATGCCGGCTACCGGTGTCCAGCAGCACGTCTTGCGCTAACCGCACAGTGCTATTGAGCTGAATGCTGCTTTTCACCACTACTTTTCGCCAGCTGATCTCAAACGGCTGCATCTGCTCATCTGGCCCTGGCGAGTAAGGCTGTGACGACAACATGATGCGCCCAGCCATCCGGTCGAACTCCCAGCTAAAATGCCGCATCAGGTCATAACCCAAAACCCCGTCAAACACCGCTTCATCTGGTTGCAAAAAATAACTGCTGGCGGCAAGCGGAACCACTGCCACCTGGACCTGCTCAAACCGGGCAGGTCCGAGATCTACTAACGCTAAAGTCGACTGATATGCGCTGGCATCTTTGTCCGTACCAAAGCCGCCGACCTCCAGCGGATAACCCTGTGCCAGTTTGAGTTGCTGCACAGCGGCGGTATCCCAAAGGACGGTAAATGCGGCACCGGAATCCACCAGCAGCATCAATTCAGTCTGCTGATTGACCCGCACCCGGATAAAAGGCCGAAAACCTTCAAACTGCGCCAGCAACCGCTGAGACTGCGTGCTGGCGGTCCAATGCATGCTGAGGCCATCATTGGCCTGTCGCAAACGGAAGTTGTTGGCAATACCACAGCCATAAAGCAGCAAGATCACACAAGACAACAACAAAAACCGCTGACAGCCGATGCACTTCACTGCGTCGCCTCCTGCTGGCTGGCCTTGACTGCAACAGCCAGCTGCAGGCGCTGCCAGGCTTCATGCCAGTCCCCCGCCAGCGCGGATACCAGCGCCATCATCAGCAACAAATCCCGTTGCAGCGCGCCTTGTTGCAATAATTCCGGGATCTGTGCGGTTGCCGCCTGCTCCCCTTGCTGTGCCAGAGTGTGCAGCAATTGCATCGTTTGTTCTTCGGCACTGACCGGCCTTGGCACCGGCTCTGCCCCCAGCGCAGTCACAGCCGCTTCGGCCAGCGCCCAGACTGACCAAGGATTCTGGCCGGTGATCAGTTGGCCATCTACCACCAGATTCGGCAGATAACGGTGCCCTTCGCTGAATTCAGCGCCTTGTTGCTGCAGTTTGCTTTGTAATAAGAAACCAAACCGCTGTTCCGCTTCTGGCATCAGCAGCAATTCTTCTGCGTTGGTAAAGGACGTCAGTTTTTTGCCGGCAAGCCAGGATGGCCCGGCCGTACGCTGCGTCTGCAGCAGCGCTGCCGGACCGTGGCAGACCGCCAGCACCAGTTTGTCAGCGTCCAGCATGGCCTGCAGCAGCCGGGCGACATCGGGATTGTCCGGGAAGTCGTACATCGCACCTTTGCCACCGACGAAATAAACCGCCTGATACTGTGCCGGGTCGACATCAGCGAGCCGCAGTGTCGCGCGCGCTTTGCCCATCGCTGTGGCATCATTTAAAAAGGCATAGTCATATTGGCCCATGTCATCGCCATCCAGCACGCGCGGTGCGTCACCACCGTTGGGACTCGCAATATCCACGGTAAAACCATTGGCACGCAGCACCCAATAAAACCGGGCAAGTTCAGTCAGTTCATAACCGGTTTTTTTCACCTTGCCTTCAACGACGGCTGCCGGATACAGCGCCGTACTGCTGACCACCGCCAGCACTCTGCCGCGGCTGGCTGGCGGCAATTGCTGCAGATATGGGACTTGCTCCGGCACGGTCCGCTGCAGCGCAACCTGATCCACCTCGGCGTCAAACAAGCCTGCGAGCCACCAGCCAGTCCCGGCACCACATACCACCAGCAGTAATAATCCAAGCGCCACGCCCCGCAATATTTTCTTCCACATGATTCAGCTCCTTTTTCACTCCTGCAGACTGTGGCAGCACAGATGTGAAAAAAGTGTCAAATCAGCGCCCGCGCCGCCAGATCAGCACAGAACATTTCCCGATAAAAGCAACTGCATGTTGAAGCATTAAATACGCATATCTATAAACAGACCAAACTGCGGCCAAACACGGTGCCGGCCTGCTGCTCACTTCAGGCCAACCAATTTGGCGATTTTGCCGCATTCATCAGATTTTCACTGGAAAAAAACCAGATTTCAGGTATCTTGTGCAGGTTTTTCAACCCGGCCTGATGTCGGGTCCAAGTCGGATCGACCGAAGCAAATTTCAAACCCATTTTGCCAGCCAAAACTGCATATCTGTGCAGTCAGGTGCCGCTCCTATTGTTGGAGTCCCTGTAGAGGAACCGCCCATGCGTTTTTATTTTCCTATTGTGATCATCGATGAAGATTTCCGCTCTGAAAATACCAGCGGATCTGGTATTCGCGAACTGGCCAGTGCCATCGAAGCGGCCGGCATGGATGTGGTTGGTTATACCAGCTATGGCGATTTAACCTCATTCGCCCAGCAGCAAAGCCGCGCTGCCGGTTTCATTCTGTCGATCGACGATGAAGAATTTGGCGGCGGCAGTGCCGAAGAAGCCCAATCCGTGCTGGCACAGCTGCGTAGCTTTGTCGAACAGATCCGCCACCGCAACCCGGATATTCCGATTTACCTGTACGGCGAAACCCGCACCGCCCGCCATATTCCAAACGACATTCTGCGCGAGCTGCATGGTTTTATTCACATGCATGAAGACACGCCGGAATTCGTGGCGCGCCATATTATCCGTGAAGCAAAGAGTTATCTGGATGGTCTGGCACCACCATTTTTCCGCGCCCTGACTCATTATGCCCAAGACGGTTCTTACTCCTGGCACTGCCCGGGTCACTCCGGCGGCGTGGCATTCTTAAAATCACCGGTCGGCCGGATGTTCCACCAGTTCTTTGGTGAAAACATGCTGCGGGCGGACGTCTGTAATGCGGTGGATGAGCTTGGCCAACTGTTGGACCACACCGGGCCGGTGGCCGCATCCGAGCGCAACGCCGCGCGGATTTTTAACTGCGACCATTTGTTTTTCGTCACCAACGGGACTTCAACGTCCAACAAAATCGTCTGGAACAGCACAGTCGCGCCGGGTGATATCGTCGTCGTTGACCGCAACTGCCACAAATCAATTCTGCACGCCATTATGATGACCGGCGCAGTCCCGGTGTTCCTGATGCCAACGCGCAACCACTACGGCATTATCGGCCCGATTCCGCGCAGCGAATTTGAACCTGCGACCATTCGCCGCAAGATGGAAGCAAACCCCTTTATCCGCGAAATTCTGGCCAAAGATCCAGACGTCAAACCGCGGGTGCTGACCATTACGCAAAGTACCTATGACGGTATTTTGTATAACGTTGAAGAAATTAAAACCCTGCTCGACGGTGAGATTGAAACGCTGCACTTTGACGAAGCCTGGTTACCGCACGCGGCATTCCACGACTTCTATGGTGATTACCATGCGATCGGTGAAGGCCGTCCACGTTGTGATACGTCGATGGTATTCGCTACGCAGTCCACCCACAAATTGCTGGCCGGTATTTCACAAGCCTCGCAAATTCTGGTACAGGACGCCAATCAGAATAAGCTCGATACCCATCTGTTTAACGAAGCATATCTGATGCACACGTCGACCAGCCCGCAATACGCCATTATTGCCTCCTGTGACGTGGCTGCTGCCATGATGGAAGCGCCAGGCGGCACGGCGCTGGTGGAAGAGTCGTTAGACGAAGCGCTGGAATTCCGTCGTGCGATGCGCAAAGTCGACCAGGAATACGGTGACGACTGGTGGTTCCGCGTCTGGGGCCCGGACGATTTAACCGACGAAGGCCTCGATGAACGCGCCTCCTGGATGCTGCATGCCGACGAAAACTGGCATGGCTTTGGTGATATCGCCGAAGGCTTTAACCTGCTCGACCCGATTAAAGCCACTATTCTGACACCAGGTTTAAACGTTGACGGTAACTTCTCCGACAGTGGTATTCCGGCTGCGATTGTGGCCAAGTACCTGGCTGAACACGGCGTCGTCATTGAAAAGACCGGCCTGTACTCGTTCTTTATCATGTTTACCATCGGCATCACCAAAGGCCGCTGGAATACCATGGTGACCGCACTGCAGCAATTTAAAGACGATTACGACAAAAATGCGCCACTGTGGCGCGTATTGCCGGAATTTATTGCCAAGTACCCGCAGTATGAGCGCATCGGCTTAAAAGACCTGTGTGACCAGATCCACGAGATTTACAAAGCCAATAACATCGCCAAACTGACCACTGAGATGTATTTGTCTGAGATGGTACCGGCGATGAAACCAGCCGATGCCTTTGCCCGCATGGCGCACAAACGGATTGAACGGGTGCCGCTGGATGAACTGACTGGCCGTATCACCGCGGTGATGTTAACGCCATACCCACCAGGCATCCCGCTGCTGGTACCAGGCGAAGTCTTTAACGATACTATCGTCAGCTACCTGAAGTTCGCGCGCGAGTTTAACCACAAGTTCCCGGGCTTTGAGACTTACATTCACGGTCTCAGCACGATGCAACAAGATGGCAAACTGGTGTATTACGTCGACTGTGTGAAAGTCTAAACGTCAGACTTCATTGGAAAAAACGCCGGCAGTTGCCGGCGTTTTTTTATCGAAATATCAATCACGTTGCTTGCGTTCCGCTCACTTGACACGATCATTCGACGCGATCACCACCATGACGTTTTGCGCGATACATAGCGCCATCGGCATGCAACAATAATTGCCGGCTGTCAGAGCCGTGATCGGGAAACAGAGCGACACCAATGCTGGGGGCAATCTGTAATTGCTGACCGGCCAGCAAAAATGGTGGCGTCAGCGCCAAACGGATTTTTTCTGCGACTTTCGCTGCCGTATCTTGCTGCAGGTGCTCCAGCAAGATCACAAATTCGTCGCCGCCAAAACGAGCGACCGTATCCGTTTGCCGGACCGCGTGCACAATGCGCTCTGCAGTTTGTTGTAACAACAAATCGCCGACCGAATGGCCAAAGTTGTCATTGACCTGTTTAAAACGGTCCAGATCCAGATAAAGCAATGCCAGTGGCTGCTCGTCACGGCTGGCCCGTTGTAACGCCGCCTGCAACCGGTCGAGCAACAAAGTCCGGTTGGCAAGCCCGGTCAGGCTGTCATAAAGTGCCAGCTGCTGCAGGCGCAGCAGCATGGTCTTACGTGAAATCGCAGCGGCAATTTGTACTGTGACATAACTGAGTAATTCCAGATCGGCCGCACTGTAATGCACGCCTTGCCCCGGATGTAACAACAATACGCCGAGTAAATCGTTGCCGTCTTTGAGTGGCAAACCAAACCAGCCATTGCCAATACCTTCAGCGAGCTGATCTGATGAGTTTTTTTGTGCCACCCGCTGACACAACCGATCGAGATCCGCCAACTCCGCCGTGCTTTGCTGCCTGTCCTGCGGCCAATGTTGTTGATAACAAAGTTGCCAGCGACTGCCATCCGGTTCGGGCAATGCGATAAAAAAATGCCGCACCGGTAACAGTGCTGCGACGATGACCACAACGTGCTGATAGAGATCCGACAGATCTGCACTGAGCTGTGCCGCTTCGGCAATCGCATACACAGCGCGTTGACGGGCCTGGGCCTGGCGGATGTCGCTGATATCCCGCGCCACTGCCACCCGAACTTGTTCAGCATCCGACCAGCGGGCGGACCAGGACAAATGAACAGCATGACCATCTTTGTGACGATAGCGGTTTTCGAAATGCATGCCGGCTTCGCCGGACATCACTTTTGCCGCCTGCGCCAGCGTGCGTTCGCGGTCGGCCGGCCAGACATAATCCAGCATCGGCTGCCCCAGCAGCTCTGCGTTGCTGTAGCCGAGGATCCGGCTGACGCTGGCACTGACATAAACAAAACGCCCGCTCGCATCGACCACACAAATCAAATCCAGTAATAAATCAATATAACTGCCGAGCGCCTGGTACGAAGGTGCTACAGGTAAGTCGATTGGCAGTGGGTCTTGCATATCCAATTGGATTCCGTTCAGCCTGAATGGGGAGATCCGCCAGTCTGTGTCAACAGCCGGCGCTTGTTGCTGCTGATAGTAGCACAGCTGTATTTCCGTTGAGCGTCAGTACAACGGCGCTGATCAGGCATCTGTCGCGCTGAAAGCAACCCCAAAACATTTCAGCCATCCAAACATCTATATTTCTCTTTTCAGCAGCGCCCTTTTCAGGTTTACTGCCTGCAGTTGCAATAAAATTCAGAGGACTTCATGTTTAAAGTAAATCAATATTTTGATGGCAAAGTGACATCAATCGCTTTTGCCGGTGAGGAATTACCCGCCACTGTTGGCGTGATGGCGCCCGGCGACTATGAATTTGGCACCAGTCAGCATGAAGTGCTGACCATTGTCAGCGGCGCGCTGACGGTGCTGCTGCCGGGTGAAAGCCAGTGGCAAACCTTTAGCCGTGGTCAATCATTCGCAGTCGCGGCCGGACAGAAATTCCAGCTGCAGGTTGCGACGGACACTGCCTATCTCTGCACTTACGCGGACTAATCCCCCTGCTGCCAGTGTTGAACATCCCGGTTTTACCGGGATGTTGTTTTTCAGCGCTCCGGTATCCCTAACCCTTCTGCTTTGCTGCTGTTGCGTGCACAATACGGCCCTGACTTTTCCCGTCTTAAGGACTTCGCATGCGCGGTATGCGCTCTACAGCCAAACAACCGGAACCCAGCCGCCGGCAAGAAGCGGCCAGCCTCAGCGAAACGATCCGCTACATGCGCCCATATTTTGCCGCTTTTCCCTGGCATGTCATCGGGGCCATTCTGGCGCTGATCGCCGCCAAGGCGGCGACGCTGGCGCTGCCTTATGGCCTCAAACTGATTATCGATGCACTGGATCCCAGCCTGAATGCGCTGGCGTTGTTGCCGCTGTGGTTGATCCTCGGTTACGGCTTGTTGCGCTTTGGCTCGGTGCTTTTTGGTGAAGTGCGCGATGCATTGTTTGGTCGGGTCACTGAACATGCAATGCGGGCATTAGGCCTCAAAGTCTTTATCCATTTACACCGGCTGGAACTGGGCTTTCATCTGGACCGCCAGACTGGCGGCATCAGCCGCGATATTGAACGCGGCACCAATGGCCTGTCATTTTTGATGCGCTTTTTAATGTTTAACATTGTGCCGACAGTGCTTGAAATCGTGCTGGTCGCGCTGATTTTCTGGAATTTGTTCTCCGTTTGGTATGCCGTGATCACGGCCATTGCGGTGGCCATTTATATCCTGTTTACCGTGCGGGTGACTGAATGGCGGAGTCAGTTTATCCGTGCCGCCAATCAGGCCGATTCCAGCACCAATACCCAGGCTGTGGATAGCCTGCTGAACTACGAAACGGTGAAGTACTTTAATAACGAACAGTATGAAGCCAGCCGTTATGACGAGTCATTGGCGGGTTGGGAAAAAGCCCGGTTACAAAACCGCATGTCGTTGTTTTTCTTGAACTCAGGCCAGGCGCTGATCATTGCGCTGGCGATGACGCTGATGATGTTGCTGGCCGCTCAGGGGGTTGCCGGCAAACAGCTGACCCTGGGTGATCTGGCGATGGTCAATGCCTATATGCTACAGCTGTTTATGCCGCTGAACTTTCTCGGATTTGTCTACCGGGAAATTCGCCGCGCCTTAACAGATCTTGAAAACATGCTGGGGCTGCTGAAACGGGCCCCCGTCATTGCCGATGAACCTGGCGCAACTCCTTTGCAACTGCAACAGGCCCGGGTCGAATTCTGTGATGTTGCTTTTGCTTATCAGCCGGAGCGGCCAATCCTGAACGGTCTGAGTTTCACGATTGAACCCGGGCAACGTGTCGCTATTGTCGGCAGTTCCGGTGCCGGTAAAAGTACCCTGGCGCGGCTGTTATACCGTTTTTACGATCTGCAAAGCGGGCAAATCCTGTTGGATGGCGCGGATATCCGCAGCGTCACGCTCGACAGCCTGCGCCGCAACATCGCCATAGTGCCGCAAGATACCGTGTTATTTAACCAAAGCATCCGCGCCAATATCGCCTATGGCCGCCCCGATGCAACGGACGCCGACATCGATGCGGTGATTGACGCCGCTCATCTGCGCGATTTTATTAATCAGCTGCCACAAGGCGATGCCACGCTGGTCGGCGAACGCGGCCTGAAAGTCTCAGGCGGGGAAAAACAACGGATCGCTATCGCGCGGGCCTTGCTCAAACGCAGTCCTTTACTGATTTTTGATGAAGCCACCTCAGCCCTTGATAGTCACAGTGAACAGGCCGTGATGGCGGCGATCCGCGCGGCATCACGCGAACATACTGCGCTGGTCATTGCGCACCGCTTATCAACGGTGGTGGATTGCGACCGCATCCTGGTGCTGGAACATGGTCAGCTGGTGGAAAGCGGCAGCCACGCAGAACTGCTGGCGCAACAAGGTCGATACGCCGCGTTATGGGCGCTGCAGCAACATGAAGAAGGTGTCACATTAGATTAAGCTACCGACGCTTTAGGTTAACTTAAATTAAGCGCAGTAAAGCTCGGTAAAATCAGAAACTTAAGTCGTGAAATCTGCTCCTATTGGCGCGTTTAAACTCAGGTTTTCCTGTCAATAGAGAGCAGTTATGTCGACATTACGTATTCTGGCGCTGGCCATCAGCAGCCTCACTTTGACCGCATGTGGCGGCAGTTCAGATAGCAGTGGTTCTGATACCTACCCTGATTCTTACATCCAGTTTTACAACGGCTCTGCTAACAGCGCCAACACCACTTTGCAATTGATTGAGTCGGATGACGATGAAATCGCCGTCGGTTCTGCCACATTTGCCGATGCCACCAGTCTGGTGACGATGGAAGGTGGCAGTTATGATCTGGAATTAAACTGGACACCGGCCAGTGGCGAAACGGCTACAGTGCGCACTGACAAAGTGACCCTCACGGACGGCGAAAAAACTTTTTTAGCCATGCTGGGTGATTTCAACAGCCCGGAATTACTGACTTTTAAATTCAGCCGCGACGACGAATTAGATGACCAATTCAAAGTTGCCATGCTGGATCTGGTCAATAACAGCAACAGCTACGATTTATATATTTCTGAAGACGATCAGGCGTTTTCCGACGCCAAGCTGGTCAACAGCGCCAGCTACAAAGGCCTGACCCAGTTCCAGACCTATGACACCGGCAGCTACATTTTTTATATCACCAAAGGCGGCGACAAAACGGTGCTGTTTAAATCAGATGCAGTGACGCTGAGTTATGAAACCGAATATCTGTTGGTACTACGCAGTGCAACAGGTCCATCGGCAGGGAATAAACTGGCACTGGACCTGATTGGCAATACAACTTCAGTGACGACGCTGGAAGATATTACCAGCAACGCCCAATTCCGCATCTATAACTCGATGAATAGCACGGGCACCGGTAGTGTGTTCCTTGGCGATCTGACTGCAACGCCAGCCATTGCCAAACTGCCCATCGACACGTTAAGTGCTTACACCGAAGTGGTTGCCGGCGATTATCGCGTCAGTCTGACCGATGATAAAGGTGCATTGGTGATGCGTAATGGCCTGATGACGTTAAGCCAGGGCGCCGTCAAATCGGTGGTGTTTTATCAGGATGCCGCAGAGAAAGCTGCCGCGATCACGGTGACAGATTCGAAAACGCCGCAGGTCT
>JAIXSW010000177.1 GCA_027484495.1 Gammaproteobacteria bacterium | reverse complement strand
GCTGATGGCCGATAGCGCCAAACGCCAGCGCTTTGGCCGACAGCAATAGCAAACCAGCCGACAACAGCATTTTGTAGCGCATTATTCCTCCACCAGCTGCTGAACTGTCCACTGCACCTGAGTGCCCAGCAGTGGCACGATTTCGCTGAGCGCGTCGCGCATGTCATTCGCCAGCGTATAAGGCGGGTTGATCACCAGCATACCGCTGCCGGTCATGCCAAAACCGCTGCTGTCCGGCAGTGGGCACAGTTCAATGCGCAATTGGTTGCGGATACCGGTGCCGACAATCGCATCAATGACGGCTTCGATGCTGGCGCGTTCAATCACTGGATACCAAATAGCGAAAGTTCCTTGCGGAAAACGCTGTACCGCTTGTTGCAGGCCTTTGACCAGATCCTGATATTCGGTTTTCAGCTCATAGGGGGGGTCAATCAGCACCAGACCGCGTTTATGCAGCGGCGGCAGCATGGCGCGCAGGCCGGCATAGGCGTCCATCTTTTCAATGCGGCAATGCCGACGGCCCTGAAACTGGGTTTGTAACAGCGGAAAGTCCGCCGGATGCAATTCAGTGGCCTGAATGCTGTCGCCGTCGCGTAACAACTGCCTGGCAATGCCGGGCGAGCCCGGATAAAACTGTAGCTGACCATCCGGGTTCAGCGCACGCACCAGCTCCAGATAGGTCTGCACTGCGCAGTTACTGGCCTGATGATGAAACAGTTTGCCAATCCCGGTCTGGTATTCGCTGGTTTTCAGCGCCTGTGCACTGTCGAGGCTATACAAACCAGCACCGGCATGGGTGTCGTGATAGCAAAAAGGTTTATCTTTTTTCATTAAATACATCAGGATAGCAACTTCTACCAGATGCTTGATCACGTCGGCGTGATTGCCGGCATGAAAACTGTGACGGTAACTGAGCATAAATATTCCGAAACGGCGCAAATTGGCGCCAGCTTACTGCAGCCAATAACAAACTCAAGTCTTTCTTCGATACCGCGGGTTTTTGCGTTAAACTGAGGGCTTTTCCGGCCTGCAGGCCCGTCAGATACAGGATTTTTTATCGTGGCATATCCGCCGAAAAAACCGAGCCAAACCTCATCATCCCGTCCGCCCCGTCCGCCCCGTCAACGCGATAGCGATGGTGCCTTGTTGCAAAAACCGTGGAAAGGCGCTGCCAGTAAAAATACGGACGCAAAGCCAGCGCATCCGCGTTCGGATAATGCCAGACGTCCGGTTCGTGCTGAAGGTGCTGCCACCGAGCGAGTCTCAAAGGTCGCAGGACCGGCAAAAGCCGTCTCCCCCGCGCAGTTAAAACAACAAGGCCAGCATGAAAGCCGGGTGCTCGGCGAAAATGCCTGCCGCGTCTGTTTTAATGAAAGACCGGATGCGGTGATTAAAATGTACCTGCATGCCGACTATGCACCGCGTTTTGCTGATGTGATGAAATATCTGGCGGCCAACAAACGGGCTTATCACATTGTCGATAACGTTGAATTGGAGAAAGTCAGTGGCAGCCAGCATCATGGCGGTGTGATTTTCGTGGTGAAAAAGCGCGACGCGATGTCAGTCGCCAGCTATCTGACTTTGCACCGCAAAAAAACACAGGATTGTTTGTTGGCGCTGGATGGTGTCGGCAATCCGCATAACCTTGGCGCTATTGCCCGCAGCTGTGCCCATTTTGGCGTCAGTGGTATTATTCTGACCGCGCCTGAAGCCTTGCAATCCGGCGCTGCAGCGCGCACCGCAGAAGGCGGACTCGAGTTTGTTGAAGCACTGCAGACTGACCATTTGCCACTGGCGCTGAAGCTGTGTAAAGAAGCAGGGTACACGCTCATTACTACATCCAGCCATGCCGGAGTATCTCTGTACAACAGTCAGCTACCAAAAAAGGTCGTGGTGGTGTTTGGCGAAGAGATGCAAGGTGTCTCTAAAGCAGTGGCGAATAGCGCTGAAATTGCTTTGCAGATCCCAGGCACTGGTAAGGTTGAATCACTGAATGTCAGCGTGGCAGCTAGTTTGATCCTGGGCGAATGGTATCGTCAGCAGCAATAGGATTAAGCGACTTGCCGGTGCGATGGGGGAGCCTGACAATTCGCTTTTCTGCGGCTATAACTGAAACAACTCCGCTGAGCGGCAGCGGAGCTTGTTTGCAGGAGACTTTATGCTCGACCAGACGGCCTTATTACTGCTGATTAAAGCATTTAAAGATCAACAAATCTCGGCTGAAGCGTTCTACCGGCAGCTGACCGAAACCATCACCAAACAACTGCATTGTTCCCGCGCCAGCCTTTGGCTCTATTCTGATGCGCTGCTCAGCGAAATTATCGCTGTCGATTTATACGACAGCAATGAAGATGCGCACTATCAGGGCATTGCACTGCATGAAGATGATTTTGCACCTTATTTCGAAGCGATGCGTAATGACGGTGGCATTAACGCCCCCGATGCCGCCACGCATCCGGCGACATCCTGTTTTAACGAAGCTTATTTTGAACCCAATGACATTTTATCGCTGCTGGATGTCGGCATTCGCTACAACGGTCAACTGGTCGGGGTGTTTTGTTGTGAGCAGGTCGGCAGTATCATGGAGTGGAATGCCAGCCAGATCACTTTCCTGGAGCAGGCCGGCAAACTAATCACTTTTGCGTTAAAACCACAATTACAGGAAAAATTTGCCGCATTGTTCTGACTAAACTGGCGAGACAAAACACAAACGGGGCCAGCGCCCCGTTTTGTCAGAAGAACAAAATATCACTCGCGCATGTGTTCGTCTGGTACCGATACGCGGCCAGAGATTTGTTGGTAACTAAGCTCACCCGAGCCATCGTCATCAACCTGCAAGGCGCCGGCCTGTGCGACGCGGATGTCACCTGAACCGTCATCAATTGTGACTTTACCTTGCACCTGACGGATCTCGACATCGCCTGATCCGTCGGTAAGCTTCAGATCTCCGCCAATCTGGTTTGCCTCGACATTGCCGGACCCATCGTCAATTGTGACGTTGCCTGTTACCTGACTCAGCGTCAAATCACCGGAACCATCTTCAATCACCAACTGCTTGGCGCCATTCACTGCCAAATTCCCGGAACCGTCGTTCACCAACACGTCACCTTTTAAACCGGCAATACGGACGTCGCCGGAACCATCTTCCAGTTTCAGCGCAAAACGTTCCGGCAGCCGGACGACTAAATCGACTTCAGCGTGATTCACATAACCAAAAGACACTTGTTCTTTATTGCGGGCGATTAGCACCGCCGCGTTGCCTTTTGCTTCCAGCGTCAGTTCGAGTTCGTCGATGTTATCGAAACGGATCTGTGCATCGACCTCAATAATTTCACGACCTTGTTCAGCAATGATCTGCAAATCACCGGCACCGGTTTCGGCGACCAATTGTTGTAAATCTTTGGCATTGAGTTGCAGTTGGCGGTTTTGATTGACGACGGGTTCATTGGCGCCAACATGGATCACACAGGCA
The DNA here is from genome assembly GCA_027484495.1 of Gammaproteobacteria bacterium. Taxonomy (GTDB): domain Bacteria; phylum Pseudomonadota; class Gammaproteobacteria; order Enterobacterales; family Alteromonadaceae; genus Pararheinheimera. The sequence continues at coordinate 3,278 of JAIXSW010000177.1, read as the reverse complement.
TTTAACAGCGTTAAAGAGCAGAGCAGCGGGACAATTTTTCTCATGATATTTCCTTTTCAGTGAATCTGTAGGTATTAGGCAAATCTTATGCCGAAATTAAAATTTAATTAAATCAAAAGCATACGATTTTTTGCATCGTGTTATTTATCAAATTTGACTAACAACTGGTCAGAATGACCGCCCCTGTGCAGGGCTCTAAAAACACACAATGAGGAGATAGTCGGCAGCGTATTGAGTTTCGTTTAAATGTGCGGAAAAAAAACTGACAAGAGGCAAAGAAAATTACAGTGCACTGCGATTGGCGTCCGGCTGGCCGGCACGTTGATAGCGCTGCTGCAAAATCTGGACGCGCTGTAAATAAGCTTTGGTTTCGGCAAAAGGCGGCACACCGTTATAGCGATCGACTGTAGAAGGGCCGGCATTATAAGCCGCTAGCGCAAGCTGCTGATCGCCCTGAAATTGTTGCAATAATGCAGCGAGATAAGCTGTACCGGCATTAATATTATGTTTTGGCGTCCATACATCGGTGACGCCAAGATCTTTGGCGGTCTCTGGCATCAGCTGCATCAGACCCTGGGCACCGACTTTGGAGCGGGCCTGCGGATTAAAACCAGACTCGGCATGAATTAGCGCCTGGATCAGGCTTGGTTCCAACTGATGCACACGGGCGGCATGACTGATCTCGGCACGATAACGTTGCAAAAACAACGGCGTCGTGCGGAAGTTCACCTGGCTGGAAACACCACAGGCGAAACAGTCATAACGCAAAACTTTGTACGGCTGCTGTTGCGGTGCTTTATCGGAAAAAGCCACGACGCCATTACTTTGCGTGTACTGGTAAACTTTGAGCTGACTGGCATGCGTCGGGCAACTCAGCAAAAACAGCAGACCGGCAAGACGCCAGTCTGCAGAACACCGTTTTATTGCTGATATAGTTATCAACGACGGAACGAGAATACTGAGCGGAAACCGCCACCAGCAGAAGATCCGCTGCGTTTCTCTGCGCGCCGCCGCCGTAGCCAGGAATGTAACTCTTGCTTCTTTGTTTCCAGCCAGTCGGCTTTAGTGGTTTGTGCTTCAGGGCCACGACGTTCAATTTCATTGCGCCGGAAAGTACAGAATTCTGTGTAGGCTTCAAAATCGTCGGCCAGTGATTGCACGACCAGTTCGATCATGATGGCATCGTCGAGGAAACCGAGTACCGGTAAATGGTCTGCGATAAGATCCTCTGGTTTTGCAAAATAAGCCAGTGCTGATAGCACATCTAATTTTTCTTCGTCTGTCAGATCCCAGTCTTTGTCTTCAACCATAGCGACCAGCGTTTCCAGCTGTTTGAGCCGGACAGCAACAAAATCAGGCACCTGATTTTGTACTTCTCCCGCCAGCGCTTTTGCTGCGTTCAGGATCTCTTCGGTGCTATGTTGAGTGACCACCCGTTCGGTTTTTTGCATTAATTGACGGAAGTAATCTAAATCCTGCTCTTGCAGGTCAAAGCTGATGGTCAGTGCCATGGTCGTTCCCTTGTATTTTTTAGTCGGAGTTACAGTATAGAAAGCAGCCTTTGCAGCGACAAGCAAAGTTCTGGAGGCTGATTATTGCGCTAAAAATTACATCATTTCAACAAAATAAATATACGGCTTTGTATCAGGTTAGCTATCATGGGCCTTTGCAATGGTCTCGGAGTTTCAGATGCAAAATCAATCGGTTGCCCAAGCAGTGGGTCCTGACTTTTCCCTAACTGCGATGCAACAGGCGCAAACTCAGGCCTTACAGGTGCTAGAGCAGCTGGCTACCCAGTTACTGCCTGGGATGACTGAACATCAAGCCTGCGCGCTTGCGTTGCAATTATTGCAACAAGCCGGCGCTGAACAGCACTGGCACCCGCCTATTGTCAGGTTTGGTCGCAATACTGCGAAAATCTATAGCGAAGTATCGGATGCCACAGTGCGGCTACAGGCTGAGGATATCTTTTTTATTGATATTGGGCCGGTGTTTGCCGGTCATGAAGCCGATGTCGGCGCCACTTTTTGTCTGGGGCACAATCCTGAGCAGCACAAAGTGCAACAAGCTGTGCATCAGGTGTTTGATCAAGTCGCAATGCACTGGCGTCAGACCGGGTGTTCTGGTGAGGCCTTATATCGGTTCGCTGCAGAAGCTGCTGCACGATATGGTATGCAACTGAATCACCAGATCAAAGGTCATCGCGTCGGCGATTTCCCGCATAAACTTGATGCCAGCGGTCAGCTGGGGGGTTGTGACGGCGAAGTCCACAGTGGTATTTGGGTGTTAGAGATCCAACTGCTGGATCCTGTCAGTGGCTTTGGCGGTTTTGTCGAACAAGTGTTGTTTTAACAACATGCTCTCAGGTTTGTTCCTGAGGCAGGTTGATGCCACGGAAACGCTGGATCCCTAACTGCTGCATCAGTTTGTACAAGGCCTGTCGCAAGGTTGGATTTTGTTGATCGTAACGGCAAGCCCGGCGTAGCATTTTGGCGGCGGCCAGCAGGTTATGCTGTTGCACGTACCGTGTCGCCATTTGCTGATAGGCGGCGGATCTGGCTGCTGACGGATACACCAAATCAAAGGCGTGCTGATGTAAGCAGCTGATAAATACATGGTGGCAGTTATCCAGCATCGACTCTATTTGGGTGTCAGCGTAAAACAGCAAATCGGCCGCCAGCTGAGTTTGCTGCAGGCTGTGAAATATCAGGGCGGCATGGCATAGCACGTATGCGGGTTGTTGCTGCCACTGCACGTCGCCTAAATGATCCTGGATGAACTGCAGCGCTTTTTCGCTGCTGTCGCAAAATTGCCAGATGTGCGCTTCCAGCAGATTCACTGAGACGCTAAAGACCGCCGCGGCCTTGTCTTGCCGAATTTGTGTCTGCAGCTGTTCCAGCTGACTGAACAAGGCCGGATGCTGCTCGGCGGCGCTGTGTTCAAGCCGCCATAACACGGCTCGTGTCTGCGCGATACTCAGCTGAACATACAATTCCCCCCGCACTGCTAAGCGGCGTTTTCGCTCAATAAAATCCTGCGCCCGCTCAAATTCGCCTGCCAGCATCATGACCAGATGGACAAGTCGAACCAAATTGCTCGACATGCCAGCCGCCGGAATTTGATTTACCACCTGAATTGCAGCGGCATAGTCGCGCTCCTGCAACGCCAGATAGATCAGCCAGAGTTCACGGCGCTGCCTGTAATGGACGAGTTCTTCCGAGCTGTCAGTCAGAAAAGCCTGGCAGGCTGCCAGATCGCCGCGCTCATAGCGGACGCGG
>JAIXSW010000202.1 GCA_027484495.1 Gammaproteobacteria bacterium | reverse complement strand
GGTTAAAAATATTGCCACGGCGATGGCGCTGGAACAGTTGTTTGTCAGTCAGCATCCGCAGGTGTTGGAACAAATGGCGGAACTGTGGCGTGATACCATTGAAATTACCTGTATTTCGATGGCATGCCTTAAATTTTATCAGCAAAAACATAAGCATACATCACTGAATATGGACACCATGACGCTGGCCGCGCTGGTGTATCAGATTGGCGCTCTACCGATCCTGACCGAAGCGGAAAAGTATCCGGCGGTCTTTGCCGAACCTGCTTATTTACGTCACGCCATCCGCGATTTATCGCCGAATATTGGTGTGGTGATCCTGCAAAGCTGGTCTTTTGCGGATATTTTTATCCGGGTGGTGCGGGACTGGGCAGGATTAGCCATCGCTGACGAGCCTTGTTATACCGATTTTGTCCGGTTGGCTGCTATAGCCCGTCAGCAATATCCATTGCGCAGTAATGAATCACAGTTGTTAGACAGCTATTTACTGCAAGGGCTGATTCCAAAACATGATTTTATGCAGGATCCACAAATACGACAGCATTATCAGGATGCAAAAACCATGTTTATGTGATTGAACAGGCTGTCGGCGTCAGCAGACAGCCCGGCCTTTAGGTTGACGTTAAGCTTTTACCAGAGGCTGTACCTGGTCTTTAAACACTTGCAGGACCTGCGCCAGTTCATTAGCCATGACCAGCAAATCTGCATCAAGCCGCAGTACCAGATCTTCCCAGCCCAGTTCGTCGTTTTTGTTCGCCAGTAACTCTTCGAATTGCAGCTTTTTGATACTGCCGTCTTCACAGATCACCAGACTCAGTTGTTCCGGTTGCACCAGCTCCAGCTTTGTCACCAGTTTGTCTTCTAAGTGGCTTTGCACTTCATCTGTCGTCAGCAGATGATTGCTGAAACGCACTTTGGCTCCTTCTTCGTCCGGAGCTTTTAATTCAGCATCATGGCCGAGGCTAAAACCAGTTGGCAGCGCCTGATTGCTCAGCCACTGTTGCATCGACTGGCTGAGCTGATTGCTGTCAATCCAAGGCACTGCCGGTAGTGAGCCCAGTGCTTTGCGCAGCAGTGCCAGTAAATCTTCAGCGCGACTGGCTGAACTGGTATTGACGATAAACCAGTTGTTTTTCGCGTCATAGATCGCCTGAGTCACGGTGGAACGACTAAAAGCCCGTGGCAACAGGGTTTGGACCATCTCTTCTTTCAGTGCTTGTTTTTCTTTACGCCCCAAAGGCCGGCCTTTTTCGGCTTCCAATGCGTCTATTTTTGGCTGCAGCTCCTCATTGATCACGGCAGCCGGCAACACTTTTTCCTGCCGTTTCAGCGCGAATACAAATAAATGCTCGAGCTGGTGGGCGTAAGCTTTGATGCTTGGGTGCAGCGGAAAGGTGAAGCCCAGTTTCAGTGCATCCTGGCCCATACAAGGCGTGAATTTATGTTCAGCCAGCGCTGTATCCAGCTTTTCAATATTGAGGTTTAACGGTTCAGTAATTTGGTATACGCGCAGGTTTTTAAACCACATAGTCAGTCAGGTCCGGAACTCAGAAGACGGTCAGTATAACCGGAAAGTCAGGGGCGACAACCGGCAGACAGCACAAAGCGCCGCCACCGGATTGTCGATTGCTTAACGTTTCAGCACTTTTGGAAAACGGATATGGTAGGCCAGACCCTGGCCCGGTTCACTACGGACCTGAATACTGCCGCCGAGTGTTTGACGGACCAGATTATAGGTAATGTGGGTTCCAAGACCACTGCCGCCTTGATCGCGTTTGGTAGTGAAAAACGGGTGGAATAATTTTTCCAGCTGCTCTGGTGTCAGGCCTTTGCCATTGTCACTGTAATTGATGTCGACGATATTGCCTTCATCAATAACAGTGATATTGATGTTGCCTTCGTCAATATCTTCAAAACCATGGATCAGCGAATTCATCAGCAGGTTGGTGAATATTTGCGAAATTGCGCCAGCCGGACAGCTCAGCACCAGATTTTCCGGACAATTCACCTCAATGTGATGTTTGGTCTTTTTAAAGTGCGGCTGTAGCGAGCGGATAATTTCAGTCAGATAATCCTGTAGCTGAATGGTGCGGATCGCTTCACTGGTCTGGTCAACTGCGATTTGTTTGAAACTGGCAATCAGTTCTGAGGCGCGCACCAGATTGGTGTTCAGCAACTCAGTACCTTGCTTGGCTTCTTCAATAAAATGCTCCAGCGCTTTAGGAGACAGGCTTTTTTCCTGATAGGCGTGTTCCAGCGCAGCCAGTTTTTCAGCAAGGAAGCTGGTAGCCGTAACACCAATGCCCACCGGCGTATTCACTTCGTGTGTGATACCGGCAACTAAGCCACCTAAAGCGGCCATTTTTTCTGACTGTACCAGCCGGTCCTGTGCCTGGCGTAAATCATTCACCAGTTTTTCCAGCTCAGTTTGTTTATTGCGTAGGGCATCTTCGGTGTGGCGACGGCGTTCGATTTCCTCGCGCAGTGCCTGTTGTTTCACTTCCAGTTCTTGCTTTTGCTGTTGCAGGTCCATCATCGCCTGACTCAGGCCTGACGTCTTCCGTGCGACTTCTTGTTCCAGAATCAGGTTGTGTTGGTCAAGTTTTTCGTTACTTTGCAGCAATTGTTTCTGCGTGCTTTCCAGTTGGCCCTTGTAATCCTGCACCCGGGCGATCAGCCGGCTAAAAGCATCGGCCATCACGGCGAGTTCATTGGTGTCGCCATGCTGGATTTCGACCTTGGTATCTTCGAGGTTATCCAGCTCAAGCTCTTCAATTTGCTGAGTTAATTCGGCAAGCGGCAGTGTCAGTTGTTTGCGAAAGGCAATTAAAAACAGAATGATCAAAAAAGTGGTTTTTAACACCGCATTGCCAATCAGGAAATAAATCCCGACTTTAATCCGGTCGAGGACTATGGTCCGGCTGGAGAACAACGTGACATCACCGACCTGAGTGGCGCGACCGGAGAACTCAAATATCAGCGGAAAGGTGTAACCAAACAGGCCACTTTGTTGCTCTGTCAGTCGCACCCCTTCTTTAACCAGCTGATTGCTGTAGCGCTCGCTGATATCGACATACTGGCCAAGCTGCGTGATCACCGCGCCGCTGTCATCACGCACAATGATGCCTTCAATCGATGGGATGGCTAACAAGCCGTCGGCGATAATCAGCGCCTGTTGGGTATTGAGTTCCCAGATGGCGCGGGTTAGTGAGCCGGAAATCGTCTGTTGTAACGTTGCCAGCTCACCGTTAATATGATTTTTGGTGTTGAAGTACTCGGCGACGATCTGGCCCAGCGTTACAACAAAGGTCAGGATGAAATAAACTGACAGCACTTTGGTCAGCAGCTTGCGCGAAAGACTTTTTTGTTGCATCTGACATCCTGTGAGTTCTGAACGCGCCGCTGCTTACCGCAGAGTGCCTACCAGCACATGCTATAAAATTAGCTAAAAAAAACAATAATTAAAATACTTTACTACAGAATTTGTGCTCGTGTATGAAGCTTACTATATCAGTCATGCATGTAGCCGTCTGACGCAGGCCAACTATAGTCCAAATCAGCTCGGTAAGAGAGCCAGCTACAGGTAAAAAGCTTCAGTTCATTTTATCCAGAGTGATGATCGGATGTTGCAATCAAAGGGGCAAGTGGTTATATTTTGCCCGTAACTTCAAATAATTATTAGAAATTCAGAGGCAGTTCTGCATGGCTTTGCCAGTCCTGATTTGTGACGATTCAATTTTAGCCCGCAAGCAAGTGAGAAAGAGTCTGCCAGAGTCTTTTGATGCAGAGTTCCAAACCGCAGGCAATGGCCTTGAAGCTCTGGCTGTGTTACGCAGTCAGGAGATCGGTTTGGTATTTCTGGATCTGACGATGCCTGAACTGGATGGCGTTGGTGTACTCGAGGCCATTAAAGCCGAAGGCATCGACTGTTTTGTTATCGTGATCTCAGCGGACATTCAGCCGGAAATGCAAAAGCGGGTCATGGAACTTGGGGCACTGGCTTTTGTACAAAAACCAGTAAACGAAGACAAAATCAATGGCGTACTGAAACAGTATGGTTTCATATGAATAATCTGGGCTTCAGCGAAGAGCAGCGCGATTGCCTGCAGGAAATCATCAACGTGGCGATGGGATTGGCTAGCGATAAGCTGGCGCGTTTCCTCAATACTTTCGTTCACTTGCAAGTACCTTCGATTGCCCTCGTGGGCGCCATGCACATTCCGGCTGAGTTTGAAAACCGTTATCAGGATGCTGAAGCAGCGTTGGTCAGTCAGGGTTTTTTTTTTTTTTTTTGTGTGCGCGGTGAAGCCATTGTGTTGTACAAGATGGAAAACGCGCACAAAATTTCGACGCTGCTGGGTTATGAGCCGGGGGACGTTTCAGAGATTGAAATGTTGACTGACATCAGCTCGATTTTGACGACGACCTTCTTAAACGGTTTAGCCAGTCAGATTGAAAACAGTTTGTCATATTCTGCGCCTAGAATACTGTCGTCGCGCCATGGCAATGTCGCCGATGTACTGAAAAATACCTCGTTTCATTGGGAACACGCGTTAAAAGTGGATATCAGTTATCAGTTGATTGATCATTCTTTTAATTGCGACATGATTCTGTTAATTCCGGGCGAAGCAGTGACCAATATCAAACATATCCTGGATCGGATCCTGGAAG
>JAIXSW010000096.1 GCA_027484495.1 Gammaproteobacteria bacterium | reverse complement strand
ATGAAATCGACGTGCTGCATGCCAAAGAAGAAGACGCCATCGCCGCCCGCCTCGACCTCATCACCGTCGTAGGCCCAACGGTGCGACTTGAACTGCAATCGCAACAAGCCGATCAGATCATTCATGTCGAACTGGATAAAACCCGCTTTAAACAGCTCGGGTTATCCGTCGGCCAGCACACCTGGTTAAAACCGCGCTACAGCCGGGTGTTTTTAGGCGAAGGGATTTAATCTCTGCAAAAAGCGAATTGCGGACATTCAGTTTGGACTGTCTGATGTTGCGACGGGTATCAAAGGTGCAATTCGCTTTGCTCATTGCACCCTACGCTCGGTCAGCTGGCTCGTAGGGTGGGTAGAGCGAAGCGAAACCCACCGGTTGTCGCACAACGGTTGTCGCCAATCTCCGCAACTGCCACAAAGCCTCCAAATAAACTGAACCGCAGGAACCTCGCATCAGTCAAGATGCATAAATAAATCTAATCCTTCTGTCACAATTCTTCTCGTGCTTCCGCCATAGCCCTGTCACGCATGACCATTAATCTGACGCCCGTTGCTGCACGAGCACCAACACCAATCCCTGTTGTGCCTAAATCTCAGAAGGAAAATCGGATGAAACTGCTGACTCACACTCCAACACTGCTGGCCGGCCTGTTTGCCCTGGGTCTGATGAATATCGGCGCTGCACATGCTGCAGAACAACAACACAGCTACAGCAATAGCGGTTACTGCCAGCTGGCTGCCAAAGGCACCTCACAATATCAGCGCAATGTACTGGCCGCTTATGCCGGCAAACTGGGCTACGTTCCAAGCCAACGTGAATGCCGCAGCCTGCAACAACAACGCGCGGTGACGACACCAGTGTTTGAACTGGGTAGCGCCATTAAACAATTTGAACAGGGTTCAGTGCGCAAGTTGCCAAACGCTACGGTAGAGAAGCTGAAAATGCTGGATTCTAGCCGCCAGCAACAATGGTTTAATCAGGTTGCGGGTTAAGCCGGCCACCGCTGAATCAAGATAAAACCGGGCTTTTTGCACAAAGCCCGGGATTTGCAAAAAATGTCCCCCGACATTTCTGCCGTTAACACTTGAGCCATCCCATCGCAATTGCCTACAATAGCGCTCTTTTTTTTGCACAGAATCTCAGCATGAACGACACCACCGCTCGCCCGGAATTACCAGACCGCCTGTCAGTCCAACCACGCAGCCCGCATTACAATGCAGCCGTGTTTGAACATGACATTGGCATCCGCCTGAATGGCAAAGAACGTTTTGATGTCGAAGAATATTGCATCAGCGAAGGCTGGGTCAAAGTACCGGCCGGCAAAGCAGTGGACCGTCGTGGCCAACCGCTGTTGATGACGATGAAAGGTACTGTCGAAGCGTATTACCGCTAAGACACTGTAAAAACAATAAAAAACCGCCCGATAGGCAACAGCCTGAGGCGGTTTTTTATTCGCCCCGTCCATGGCGCTCACCTTTCAGGCCAACGCTATGCGTTGTTAAAAATTGCTCCAGGCAATTTTTTTATTGCGTCAGTGTGCCAAAATTCCCGCAGCGATCTGCTGGGCTTGCTGGCGAATTTCATGCAGCGCGGTACTTTCCCATAACTCGCCACGTAACAAAGAACCGATGGCAAAGACTGTCGGCTGAACAACGCCCTCCGCGTCCTTAACCCGCAAACTCGCCACGTCCGCAGCTAAACCCAAACCCAGTGGCCCTGCCGCCAAAGTGCCTGTCGCGATGGCCTGTTGTAGCAGGTGGCCTGGCAAATTGCGGTAATCCTGCTCTGGCCCGGTGCAATTCAGCACTAAATCTGCTTTGTAATCAAATTCATGCACCGGCATATCACGATGCATCCGGCTATTGATCTGCAGTACAAGCTGCTCGCCTGCAGCGCTGACACTCAGCACGCGGCCGGCATGCACTTCCAGTAAGCCATGCAAGCGCTGTTGCTGCAGCTGGTCATGCAAATGCAGCGGCACCCGATGGCGCGCCACGCCCCATAAATGCCGCAGCCGGCGCATAAACAGCGCTTTTTCTGCGCCACTGAACTGCTGCCAGTAACGCTGGGTATGCGGTCTTAATGCATCAATCAGCGGTTCTGCCGACACGCCTAAGCGCCGTACCTGATGACGCGCCCGGTTAAACAAGCGCAGTAACTGCCGCAGGCTCGCCTGCTGCGGTAGCAACTGACTGAACTGGTTCAGCTGCAGACCCGGATGGCGGTGCGGTAACATGCCATAACCATGCGGAGAGACTGACAGCACCGGAGTTTTCAGGCCCGCAGCGCGCAGCGATAACAACGTATCGACCATCGTCAGACCATTGCCGAGGATCACGACTTGGCTGTCCGGTTTGAGTTTTTTCAGCCAGGCGTCAGACCAGGGATTGTGGACATAAGCCGGATGGTCGCAAAGCGCAGCAAAACCGGTCGGATGGCGTGGGAATTCGTTACCACAGGCCAGCACTAACTGTTGATAGTTTTGCCACACCCCTTCACTTTGCAGTCGCGGCGCGTTCCGGTCCGTCAAATCAAGCGCCGTCACTGTGACAGGGCGAAGGCTGACCTGCAGACCCTTTTGTGCGGCCAGCGCCAGTGCTTCTTGCCAACGCTGTGCGACATAGTCACCAAACACTGCCCGGGGTAAATAGGCCTGCGCTAATAGCGCGCGCTCATCACCGGCAAACTGAGGTTGCTGCTGCAACCATTGCAGAAAATCTTCCGGCAGCGCCGGGTCCAGGCTCATCTTGCCGGCGGCAACATTCAGCAAATGCGCGACTTGTCTTGGCTGATAAGCCAAACCACGGCCAAACTGGCCGGATTGGTCAAAGATCACCAAAGACAAAGGCTTACTCGCCTGCTTAATCAGCTGCATCGCCACTGCAGCGCCAGCCAACCCACCACCTACAATCGCAATCTTTTGCATCGCTGTGCTGTACCACCTGATGAATTACCGCCGCTGTGATAACTGGCCACAGCCCTTCCTGTCAATGAAAAAAGCAGTTAAGGTGACGCTGAAGTTCATGTTTTGTTTGCCGGAGTCTCTGATGTCGCAAGCCCACTCGCCTTTGATTGCCCTGGTTACCGGTTGCTCCGGCGGCATCGGTCTGGCTTTGGCCCGGGAGCTGAAAAGCCGCGGTTATCAGGTGTTCGCCACAGCCCGGCAAGCGGGCGATTTGGCGCGATTACAGGCGGAAGGTTTTGCTGTGTTTGGCCTGGATGTGAACGACCAGCTGCAAATTGATGCGATGATCCAGCAGCTCAAGGCCCAGCAAGGCCGGCTCGATTTATTGGTCAACAATGCTGGTTACGGCGCTATTGGCCCGGTGCTGGATATCAGCCCGGAGCGCTTAGCGCTGCAGTTTCAAACCAATGTGTTTTCAGTCGTGGCGATGACCAAAGCGGCTTTGCCGCTGCTGCAACAAAGCCGTGGCATAGTGCTGAATATCGGCAGTGTCAGTGCCAGTCTGGTCACGCCATTTGCCGGCGTCTATTGCGCATCGAAGGCCGCCCTGCATGCGATTAGTGAAGCGCTGCGGATGGAATTAGAGCCGCTGGGCGTGCAGGTTCTGTTAGCGGTGACCGGTGCTGTAGATACCGGTTTTGCCGACCGCGCCAGTCAGTTGGCTGAACAGGTGTTGTCAGAAGATTCCAGCTGGTGGCCCTATCGCGATGGCGTGCGGCGCCGCGCCCGTGCCTCGCAGGATTTCCCGACACCCGCCACTGAATATGCGCGCGAACTGGTACAGGCACTGCAAATACCACAACGTCAGTTACACATCCGGGTTGGCCGCGGCAGCTGGTTGTTACCGCTGCTCAAAGCGGTGTTACCGAGCAACCTGCTACACCGGATCCTGAAACGAAAATTCGGTTTGTCGGTGCACTGACCACTGAGTCTCTGCAGGATATCAGAGCGCCGGCTCAATGTGGTCGCTCAATGTGGTCGCGGTAGTCACGCCTCAGCCCCACCAGCAAGAACGGTCAGGCGGCAGTGCAATGACTTTGATACAGTAGGATTTCTGCTATTAAAGGAACCTATTGATGTCTGAACCATTTTTAGCGCTGCTGCCCAAGCTGTTAGCCTTGATTGAAGCTGCCGATGAACCGCTGACGCTGACGGAACTCAGTGCCCGCAGCGGTTATTCGGCCTGGCATTTACACCGTCAGTTCCGGTTTTATTGCGGCATGCCCTT
>JAIXSW010000478.1 GCA_027484495.1 Gammaproteobacteria bacterium | reverse complement strand
TCGCATCAGCGTATCGGTCGCGGTCGATTATAAAATGGGCGCTGCCACGGCCGATGCGCCAGCCAAACCCGAGCCACGAAGTCAGGCCGAAATGCAGAATATTCGTCGGTTATTGCAAGGTGGTGTTGGCTTTGATGTGCAGCGCGGCGACACCATCGAAGTTGTTTCCGTACCTTTTACCCGTGAAGAGATAGTCGCTGCAGCTGAATTGCCTGTCTACGAGCAAGAATGGTTTATGCGTCTGGCCAGACTGGTTGCCGCGGTACTGGTGATTATTGTACTGATTATCTTTATCGTCCGACCAATGCTGAAGAAACTGATCTACCCTGAAGATACTTCTGAAAGTTATGACGAAATGTCACTGTCACGCGGTGTCGATCTGGGCGATGATACCATCGACCTGTTAAGTAAGGAATTCGATGCGAAATCCGTTGGTTTCGCTGCAGATGGCACCTTAATGCTGCCAGATTTGCATGGTGACGAAGATCTGTTAAAAGCGGTGCGGGCGCTGGTTGCCAATGAGCCTGAACTTTCCTCTCTGGTCGTGAAAAACTGGTTGGCTGAAGATGAGTAATGTAGAAACCCCACAAAAACCGTCGTTTGACGTTGGTAAACTGGATGGCGTCGAAAAAGCCGCCATCCTGCTGCTGAGCTTGTCGGAAGAAGATGCGGCGCAGATCCTGAAACATTTGGAGCCTAAACAGGTACAGAAAGTCGGTATGGCGATGGCGTCGATTGAGGATCTGAACCAGGCTAAGATCTCCGCGGTGCACCGGCTGTTTATTGAGCAGATCCAGAACTTCAGTACCATCGGCTTCCAGAGCGAGGACTTCATCCGCCGCGCCTTAACAGCGGCGCTCGGTGAAGAAAAAGCCTCAAATCTGATTGATCAAATCATTCTGGGTGGCGGCGCCAAGGGCCTGGATTCACTGAAATGGATGGATTCGAAGCAGGTCGCCAATATCATCCGCAACGAACACCCGCAGATCCAGACGATTGTATTGTCTTATCTCGAACCGGAACAGTCGGCGGAGATCCTGTCGCAGTTCCCGGAAAAAGTGCGTCTCGACTTAACGATGCGGATTGCCAACCTGGAAGAAGTTCAGCCAGCGGCATTGCAGGAATTAAACGAGATTATGGAGAAACAGTTTGCCGGTCAGGCTGGTGCGCAGGCAGCGAAGATGGGCGGTCTCAAAGCTGCTGCCGACATCATGAACTACCTGGATACCAACGTCGAAGGCCAGCTGATGGATTCTATCCGCGAACACGACGAAGAAATGGCGCAACAAATTCAGGATCTGATGTTTGTGTTCGAGAACTTACTCGAAGTCGACGACAGGGCGATTCAGGCCATTCTGCGCGAAGTGCAGCAGGATGTATTGATGAAGGCACTCAAAGGCGCCGACGACACTCTGAAAGAGAAGATCCTGAAAAATATGTCAAAACGGGCGGCAGAAATGCTGGCCGACGACCTCGAAGCCATGGGGCCGGTACGGGTCAGCGAAGTCGAAACGGCGCAGAAAGAAATTCTGTCCACTGCACGGCGTCTGGCCGATGCCGGCGAGATTATGCTCGGCGGTGGCGGCGGCGAAGACTTCCTGTAATTGATGCCCGATCAAGCGGCGCGGCTTTTGGAGTAGCAAATGAGCCTGAACGATTTTATCAAGCACCGGCCTTTTGAGCCGGATGCGGAAGTGCTGGAGTTGCTACGCAATTGGCCTGCGCCTGATTTTCAGGCTGGACCTCAGAAAAAAACCAGTAGAACAAACGCGTTATATAAAACGCCACCACAACCGGGTACCCGGTTGCTGGCCCGGTCGGTGGAAGAGGAAGAAATCAAACCGCTGACTGCCGATGATATTGAACAAATCCGTCAGGCTGCATTTGACGAAGGCCTGGGGCAGGGCAAGGAAGAAGGCTTTAGTCAGGGTTACGCCGAAGGGCGTGAGCAAGGTTATCAGGATGGTTTGCAACAAGGCCAGGCTGAAGGCCGAAAAACGGGTCTGGCTGAAGGCGAAGAGTTGATCCGGGCACAACTGGCCCAGTTGCAGCAACTACTCGAACAGTTACAGCAGCCATTGTCGCAAATTGACCAACGGGTCGAGCAATCGTTGCTGGACTTGACGGTGGCACTGGCTCAGGCGGTGGTTGCGGTAGAAGTGAAAACGAACCCGCAGGTGATTCTACAGACCTTACGTCAGGCGATTGACGCCTTGCCACTGAAAGCCAGCCAGATTCAAATCCGGTTGCATCCGGAGGATTTGGCTGTGATCCAACAACATTACAGCGCAGAAGATATCGCTGAGCGGCAATGGCAACTGCGCGCCGAACCTGCATTGCAGCAAGGCGACATCCGTATCGATGCCGGAGATTCTTCGGTTGAACGTCTGTTTAAACACCGGCTGCAACAAAGTCTGGAACACTTCCTGCAAACCTCTGAACAATCTGAATAAACCACTGGCAGCGTCAAAAGCATGACGATTGAGTCCCGCAGTAAAGCACTTGCAGAGCGTGTCCGGCAACAACATCAGTTTATCCGGCAAAACCGGCC
>JAIXSW010000619.1 GCA_027484495.1 Gammaproteobacteria bacterium | reverse complement strand
TTTTTATCTCATCTACGCTTGCTTGTTCATTCTTTGAGGCGCATCTGCCTGGCGAATTGAATTCTATAAAAAGTAAAGTGTATGTGTCGTGTCGAGATTTTTTTGAAAGCAGTGAATATATCAAGATGGCGTCAGATAACAACGACTATGCACTGCTTGAGGCGCTAAATCTTCTTGTGCTTTTAAAAGAGTTAGGGGACGAATATCTTGTTCCGCGTCAGATTTTGCAATCAATAGTTAATATCTCAAGTGGTAGGTTGATGTCCTATTTTGAGATTATTGTTCTTTTATATTACATTGGGAATAATTCTTCATATGCGCAAGTGAAGAGTGTTGTTATAAAGAGCGTTAAGTCACTTCTTTCTGATTTGTCTGATATAAGAATGAACTCTGAAAGGGCGTATCTCTTTTTGGATATCATGACTTGTCCATATATTGACGCCAATATTAAAAAGGGGTTTGCTTCGAAATTGTATAAGCAAATGAATGGGGCTGAGCCGTCCGCGCACCAAAAAGAAGAGCTGGCTTCCTGTTTAGGTAGGTATCCTTGGTTTGTCTCGTGGGCAGATGCAGATTTCCTGACGGCCCTAGAGAAGAAAGAGTTGCTGAAGGGGTACTAGTTTTGTAATATTAGGGCGCAGGGTGTACCAGCCAGCTTTACGGCTATCATTGATGGTCGGCTAACCAAAGCCTATTTACTGTTTCTGTTCAGGATGAGCGAATCAGTGGGGAGGGGATGGGATAATTTGCTGGTTTAGAAATGGCGGGCGACCGCACACACTATACTGGCTGGACACTCTGCACTATGTCAGTTGGAAATCATCTCGACTGTCATGAAAATAATTATCATCTGAGCTACTAACCTGCTTCATATAAAGCTAGCCAGCTGGGTTCCCCGCAACTAGTTGCCGACTGGGTACTATCTGTTTTACCTCCCTATGGGTACCTCCCCATTCGAATATCCCAAACTTGTTTTCCTTCGATGGCTAGTTCGATGTGATTGCAAACGTGGCTGTGGGGTGTTGCCCATAAACCAGAATGCCCCGCTAGGGGTCTTGTAGAAGGTTATGGCGGGTTATTTTGACCAAAGCCGTTTCACAGTAGACAGGCTTACTTCAAGCCGTTTAGCTACCATGGATTGTGATAACCCTTTGGCTTTCAGGCCCTGCACATCCCGCTCAGATGCAGCGGCTGGACGCCCCAGTTTGGTCCCTGCCGCCTTTGTCCTTTGTAAACCTGCTTGTGTACGTTCAATTAGCAGATCACGCTCAAACTGCGCGACAGCGGCCAATACGCCCATTGTCATCTTGCCGGCTGCACTAGTCAGGTCAACACCACCTAGTGCCAGGCAGTGGACCCGGATTCCTCTACCTTCAAGCATCTCGACGGTCGATTGTACGTCGATAGCGTTTCTTCCAAGCCTGTCTAGCTTGGTCACGACCAACACGTCCCCCGCTTCCATGCGTTCCAGCAATTTATTGAAGCCTACACGTTCGCTGCTGCTGGTACTGCCGCTGATTGTTTCCTCGATTGCGCGTTGGGGTTGTACGTCGAACCCAGCAGCTTTGATTTCCTGAATTTGGTTTTCGGTGGTTTGCCCAGTGGTACTCACTCGGCAGTAGGCAAATGTGCGTGACATAAAGGTTGGTCTCTAGGTGTCAAATACGTGGTATCATTATGTTTGGTGGTGCCAAAAAGTCAAACCCTATTTTATGGGCTGATTTCCAGCTTATTTTGGGGTGGGTCCAGAAACGGTCGTTTATGAACCGTGATTTAAGCGGAGCGCGTACCGGAATGACTGGAGGTCAGTCGCTATTTCGTTGGAGTCAGCTGCCGGAGGTCTGGGGGTAGCAACTAGCAATGGTTGGAACGGATTTGTACTTGTGCCCGTAAAGGCTTCTAAATTGCGTTTTGGAGCGTTTACTCTTTGGCGTATGTCAGGGTATAGGGGCTTGTGTGAACTCGCGCCCAAGAGGCTCTGTGATCGTTTTGTTAGGCTTCTATTTGGTTCTTCAGTTAGACAACCAAGATGCGTGGCAGAAACTAGGAAAGTTTAATATTAAGGCTTTAGGATTTTGAAAGATATGCCGTATTGGGAAAAAACGACGCAGGCCAGTATTGGTGAGGGTTCTTGCTGTTATAGTGGGAGCAATTTTCGTGAAAATATTTCTTTATACAAATTTAAGAAAATATTCAACGCCGAATGGCAGTGCCACGGTGCATAAGGAGAGTCCTGGTGGCTTTACACCGATTTGGGTCCCTCTTTGCTAGTAGCCCCTCCTGCCGGTCGGTAGTTATTCAGGATGATCGACCATTTATTGAATGCGAACGTCGGAAACGCCGGAGTCGTCCAAGAAGAACCCATCTAACGGCATGATTGCTGTTGGTTCTGTATTCGTGCTGAGTTGCGGCTGTAGGCTAGGTCTGCCTGCTTTAATCCAGTTTCGTGTTGCCTTGTAAATTGATTGGCTTGCGCTGTGTGTTTGGTGGTGATCAGGTTTGGTGCTCGTTTTTGCGATATATGACATCCAGCGCATGTACTTTCTTTGGTTGTCATTGCTGTCTAGCGGTAATCCGAGTGGGGCGTCGTCATGGCTCTTTATGCAGTAATCATGGATATGGCCAGATTTCTGTAGGTTGCCGATAAGGTATTTCAGACTGCCAATCTTATTGTGTGTTTGGTCGAGAATTATCGCGTAATGGTAGTGGAGTTCGGTTTGGCCTGGGTCGCATTCTGCCGCGCAAACCTTCAGGGGGACATGTTTAGATTTTCTTTTGTAGTAAACCGCAAGCCGTGCGCTGAACTCGCTTGCGGTCATTCTTTCGGTGAAACGAATTCTAACGTGATAACCACAGGGGCGTTTCAATGACTGCGATACCTGAAAGATCAGTACATAGAGGAATTCCAGTATCTTTCTGTTGGTTGGGTAAAGGTTGTCGCATTTTATTGGTGTATCAATGAAAATACTTTCGGTGAAAAGGTGTTTTCTATTTTTCATATTTCGAATGGATTTATTCTGATATCTCCTTTCTGCGTTTGCGATGGGGCATGCGTCGGTGGTCGAGGCAGTTTGTATGTCGCGGTTGTTGCTAGGTAGGAGTAGTAGGTTGGATATAGAATAG
>JAIXSW010000578.1 GCA_027484495.1 Gammaproteobacteria bacterium | reverse complement strand
GTCCGCAAGGTCTATTTGCAGAGTGTTTTGGACTGTTGCAGCTGCTATGCCTGGGGCCGTCTGTACACCAGCAAATTGCCGGTGACGGCAGTCCATGCGTTGAACGAATCGGTGCTGCCGTTCTTCGAGGAACAGGGCGCTCGGATCGACACCATCCTTTCGGACAACGGCCGCGAATTCTGCGGCCGTCCCGATCACCATCCCTACGAACTGTTCCTACAACTGGAAGGTATCGAACATCGCACGACACGTGTAAGACGGCCGCAAAGCAACGGTTTTATTGAGCGACTACACCGCACCTTGCTGGACGAGCACTTCCGGGTTAAGGGACGCACGACTTGGTACGAAAGCGTCGAGCAGATGCAGGCGGATCTGGATGAATACCTGGGGTACTACAACCATGACCGCGCTCACCAAGGCCGCATGATGGAGGGCAGAACGCCGCTGACAATGTTCTTGGAAGGGCTGGCGAAGCGACCGAAAACGGAGGACTCTGAGGCCGCATAAAACAACACCGGCTCGGGGCCGGTGTCAGGTGAATACTGTATCTGTACACGCTGGCATGCTCACGGACTTCGGGAGAGTAGAGCGTATTCTTGCTCATTGCCTCATCTTTTCAAGAGTTGAGGCAATCACGAAATCCGGGGCGATTGAATGATCTTGCGCTTATCTTGATAAGGTTATCTGTTCAAAATTTTCTTAATAAGTGCGATTAAACCTTCTCGTTTAATTACATTAATTGCTTTATTGTAGTTTTGAAATCCTGCTTTCGGTGATTTCAGGCTTTGAGCTAATAGGTGACCTATGCTCTTAGAGGCTGTTCCTTGATGCAAGGATTGATTTCGCCCCTCATCAGTTTCAACTTTCCACCAGCTGAAGTAACTGGGTTCTACGACGCTGTAAGGAGATGGGAATTTCTCTTGAACATCTTTCCTTTGTTGGTATAGTCGACGCGCCTTAGTTGGGATTGCTTCGCCATTCTCAAAATTTCCGTAAATCCAGCTTTTAAGGTTAGGATCGCCTTGTCCTTCTGCCTTGATATCTTTTGCGTAGATATCCCAGAGTTCCTGAGCGACCTCTTGGCTAGATGCATACCGTGCAAGCATCCCGAATCCAGCACCACTATCGTAGCCTGTGAAGTGGTAGAACCGTAGCGGTACACCAGCAGTCAAAAAAGTACCTGCGGCATCTTTGCTTAATGGCCGGTGAGCAATATTCCATGTGGCAACATTGCAGCCACGGTCTCTAACTATATGCAGCCTCGAGTAAAAAGCTGGGGCTAAATCACACCAGCGCTGATCAGTAAAAATACCTGAAGGGATATCATCGCGGCAGAACAGGCGTAGTCGTTCCGCCCACCATTTTATGAAATCCAGGCCTTGGCCATCCGTGCGAGCTGCAAAAAAACCAAGGTTGTATACGCCATGCTTTAAAGCAGAAAGTTCGTTATCACAAATTGACGCGATGTCAGATTCTGCGTCTAATAAGTGTGGGGTTAGTAATATGTCATGTGTATCCAGAAGACCATCAAGGTCAGCTAACGAGTTGAACACCTTTATGTCAGGGTCTAAGTACATAACTTTTTTAACATCAGAGCGCTGGGCTAATAGCTCTGCTGCGGTACCCTTCACCGCGGTACATAACTCGACTATTGTGTGTCCGAATGCCCAGCGTTGCCAATTCGGAATTCCAAGTTTGTCAATGGTTATAATTTCGTCAAATGGCTCTTTACTTAAGTCGAAGTTTTCTGGCAAATCATCGGAATACAGTAGAACAAAGGTCCAATCAGGATGGAACTTCTTAACGGACTTTGCCAGAACGCGGGCTTTAGGTAGGTAGCTTTTGGTGATTGATGTATAGACGTGCATATTTTATACCTTGGCAAGATTGTGGACATACTCAGCAGCCGACAAGATTTCCTGAGAGGATGCACCCAGCGGTACGACTTTGCCCAGTCGATACTGTTTGACTCGCCTTCCTTGAGCACCGATATCAAATGAAATGATTGGTAAGCCCATCTCTATGGCTTCTGAAATTGTATAGCTGAAAGTTTCTGGAACAATTGATGCCATAAAAATCACGCTAACTTTATGAGAATCTATGAGCAGAGGAAGTTCATTCGCAGAGTAGCGCCCATGAATAATTGCACTACTTGGAAGTCTTGTATGGCTTTCACCTATAATTGTCACTGGAACTCTAAGTTTTTCCTTATCGATGTGGCTACACAGATCTTTTATTACATCGCCTCCTTTGATGTGGGAAAGGGTTCCTATTACTCCAATATTGATTTGTGGCTTTACGCTTAATTTGGTTTCACACTTGAAACTGAGTCGATCATGGGGGGTTACACGAATTTTTCCTTCATCTATGTCGAAGCCCTTTCTCAATATATCCGCAGATGACTCGTCAAAAAGCGTTATGATGTCGCAGGAGTCGAACAGAAATTGAAAAGGCTCACGCCATGTATCAATTTCTAATGGTATGTCGTCCTTATTCAGCCAACTATGGTACCAGTGAAGGTTTTTGGGCAGGCATGCTTTGCAAATTTTATGATCATCTGGGATGCCGCAATATTTATTCTCGACATTGGATAGGTGTGGAGAGGGGCAAAGGGCGTGAAAGTCGTGAACCTTGAAGTCCAGTGGGCACTTCAAATGTTTTTTAAGATCAATAATAGACTTTATTGCGGTTTCAATAGATTTGTAACCGTAAAGTGAATTAATAATAATTTTATCTGCGCGCGAAATGCTCAAGCACTCAAATAGCTCTTTCTGATCATTGATGGTGTAGATTTGGTGATCGTCACTGGTGTTGATTCTGAGTTGTGCGTGCCAGGAACTCTCCCAGAAATAAATCCTCAGGCATGTTTTTTTGTCTGTTATTTCTGAATTTATAAGTTGGGAAGTGTATTGGTTGGATCCACCTCCGCCATTGTGATCAAATATTATAGTATCGATAGTGAGAGATTTGTCTTCTAATACGCGTTTAAGTTCGCTAATTTCTTTGACCCCCTCCTTTATTATGGACGAATTGCTATCGACTGAAGAGGGTGGTGCCTGGCGAAATTCACTGATTCTTCTAAATACGCCAAATACGCCGTTCGACTTAAACTCGAGCAGTGTAACGTGAGCTAGCTGTTTAACGCCGTTAATGCCTGGCCGCTTCTTTGAGTATTCTTTCCACATGCGGTATGGTTTGAGGGTTTTCCGCACAATTGCCATGCATGTCCGAAGAGGGCTTGTGATCCGCCATGAAGAAGAAGTAAGTATGCGTTGAATATCTAGCCGCGCTAGTCGTATATCTTCTTGGAGTAGCGATATTTTATTGCTGGAAACTTTAAGAGACTCCGTTAGATTAAATATCTCACTCTTCAATGAGGTTATTTCTTCTGTTTTTTGGTCAATTATTTGGCTTTGTTCCCTGGACAGGGGGGATGAGAATTTCAAGCCCATTACTGATGCGGTGTTAGTGTGGGCTAAAACTTCCTCTGAGTACTGTGGCTTGTGCAGAAGCGGTAGAACAAGGTCTTCAATGTTATCTAATGCAACTATTTTTTTGTGGTGATTGCCAAAATTTGTAATATTTAATTTATTTTCTGGTATTAGTAGTAATGAGATTTCAGTGGCGCCACCGAAAATATTATCTGTGACGCCGTTAAAGTTTTCTGAATTATACGCGGGGCTGGAAAGTACGAATGCGCGGTAGTTGTGTGGTTTGCAAAAATCAACTATCTCACAACCTGATGATAGTGAGTTGCATTCGCAGAAGATGATTGGTTGGTCTCTGGTGATAACCGCTGTAGCACCCTCCAGTACCCTCCGTTCCATGCCCTCGACGTCAAGCTTCATAAAATCAACTTTCGCCACATCAAGCATGTCGACAGTTGATATAGGAACGCTGTACATGTCAGGGGTTGTATCATTAATTGGTGTCTCGATGCTGAGGCCGCCAAAGTTCGAGTTTTCAGTGATATCAACTGACTGGAGTGATATAGCGCCTTCGGAGTCTGAAAGCCCCATATTGAGCGCTTTAACATGCTTTAACTGATTGGCTTCGATATTTGAGCAGAGAACTTCATATATCTCTTTGCGTGGCTCAAATGAGTGGACTTCCCCCGATTCTCCTACGAGACGAGCGAAGGCAAGTGTATGGGTTCCGATAAACGCACCAATATCTAGTACGCACATGCCGGGTTTTAATAGGTTTTCAAGGAAGCTCAATTCATCCCCGGCCCACTCGCCGTAAAGGGATAGGGAGTGTGAGATTATCCTGTCGGACGGGATAATATTCATCTTGCCATATTTTGTGATAATCACTTCATTCAAGCTCCGTGCTGGCATTTGAGCTTATAGTTATGCTCATGCTTAAGTCTTGTAGTCCACAGATGCCATGGGCGAGGTGGCTATTAAGGCTATGAAGGGCCATCGCATCATTTAGCCAATGATGCTGCACGTGATCATCTCCTATGCCATCGGCAACTGCGATGTTGATTGAATAGTCGCCTTGAATAAAGATTGGCATCTTGAACGAAAAGCAAACACTTACCTTTTCTGTTGCTCTTGCCTTCAATCCTGTGTTGCGAAATGCTAAATCAGTCCCTTCCGCAAATAGATACTGGCCAAGACGATCTTTTATCATTATGCCGAATGCAAGATTGCTAATGTTCTCGAGAGCTTCGGCCACTATATTTAATTTGACTGCGGCACCGCCGATCAATGAGTTTGCCCTGTTTCCATCACCATTTTCGAACCAGGCATCAATAATTCGTATGCCTTGTTTTCCAAATGACTCAGCATTTTTTCTAAAAGGTGAGACTCTAATAACGTTATCAGGGAGCCTAGTGGATTCGATTTTTTCAAATCTTCCTTGGGCTGAAAATTCGGGTTTCTCGGTATTTCTATAGTCGTCTATTTGTGCTTCGATAGATTGTTCTTTCTCGGAGTAAAGATCTTTAATATAGGTCCTACATATGGCTTCTGTTGTATCTACTAAGGGGGGGGCTGATTTGGAAAGTAGTACTCCACGCTCACACAGATTTACTACGGCACTGGTATCATGGCTGACAAAAATTACTGTCCCGCCAGCTGCTTGATGTGCTCTTAAGAAGCGCATGCATTTTTGTTGAAAAAATACATCTCCTACTGCAAGAGCCTCGTCAATTACTAGAATGTCTGCGTTTACGTGCGCTATGACCGAGAATGCTAGGCGTACATACATCCCGCTTGAATATGTCTTTACAGGTTGGTCAATGAAGTCTGCTATCTCAGAGAACGCAACTATATCATCGTAGCGACTTTCAACCTCGCTTCGGCTCAGACCTAGAACTGATGCATTTAGGAATATATTTTCCCTTCCCGAGAATTCCGGATTAAAGCCGGATCCCAGTTCAAGGAGTGCAGCAATACGGCCATTTATCTCTATATTCCCCTCGGAAGGGTGAAGTGTTCCGCATATTATTTGAAGGAGTGTTGATTTCCCGGCCCCATTTCGGCCGACGATGCCAATGGTTTCTCCTTTCTTTATATCAAAAGATATGTTTTTTAGAGCCCAGTACTCTTTATAATATTTTTTTGGTGTGCGCCTGAGGGCGCTTCTTATTGTCGGTAAAAGGAATTGTTTTAGTCGATCCTGTGGGTTGCGGTATATTTCGTAATACTTACTTATATTTTTTACGCGTATTGCGTAGTTCTCAGAGGACATCTGCAAAGCCCTTTCTGGTTTTTTGAAACCAGGCGTATCCTATAAATGCGACAGTTAGGGCCGCGGTATAATAAATTAATAATCCATCCCAGTTAGGTGGATTTCCCCATATGAGCACTGCGCGTGACTGTTCTATTATGAATGTAAGGGGGTTTAGTAGCAGAACGTTGCGAAAAAATTCTGGCACTGCACTGAGAGGGTAAAATACAGGAGATAGAAACATTAATAGAGCTGTCAGGATGTTTATTGCCTGTCCTATGTCTCTTATAAATACGCCTAGTGCAGCCAAAAGCCATGATAGCCCTAAGGCGAGGAATGCAAGTGGAAGTATTACCAACGGAATAAGCAGTGCTGTCCATGGTATCGATCCGTTGAAAATAAGGAGTGCTGCTATAAGTACGATGATGTTGGTGGTGCTGTTAAATAGGGCGGATATTATTGCAACAAGTGGAAGTATCTCTATGGGGAAAATTACTTTCTTTACAAAATTTGAATTTTCTATGATTGTTGTCGGCGCTCTGCTTATGATTTCGCAGAAGAAGTTTAGGACTATGACTCCTGTGAATAAAATCACTGCAAATTGAGCTTTGCTCTGACTTGCGTCTGCATCTCCCCATTTCGCTTTGAATATTTCAGAGAATACAAATGTATAAACTATGAGCATGAGGATGGGGGTTAATAGTGACCACGCTATTCCTAGTGCGGATCCTTTATACCTTCCGCGTATTTCTCTCATGCTCATTTGGAGTGTTATTTGTCTGTTTCTCCACAGATTTGCAATAAGAGCAATAGGTGAAACTGAGGGAGCTGAGTGAGGATTTATGGTGACTTGAGGGGCAGCCATGTTCGCTCCTTACTGATCTAATGCACGAGGCATAAGTGGATTTCGCCGATCTGACGCAGTTGGTGCGTCCGCTTTTTTAGGTTTTACTTTGATATTGAGATGCGCTCTGCCTGCGGTCGACGTTCTCATCGCTTAGGCTCGGTCCTGATGTATGTCTGGATGGTTGTGGGCATGCTTCGGTACGCTTTTTTGGCGCTGCATCAATCGGCGGTTATGCTTGCTTTGGCTCATTAGGGCCGGTGTGCGGTGTCGCAGTGCGATCATGCTCCTAGATTCGAGTTGCGGCTGTATTTACTGCAAGGCTGGAGGTTTGGAGAAAAATTTTTATTTTTATGCGCGCGAAAGCAGGCATGCCTGCTTTCACGGAAATTTTGGCTGACTTTAACGTCCAAGGTAATAGCTGCATCAGTTAAATGTTTCAGCTTGTGCTAATGGGTGGCCTGCTTGATCCTTTGCTGAAAGTATCGGTTGCATGCTGCTGGGCCAAGCAATATCAATCGTAGAGTCATTCCAAGTTATGCAGCGCTCGAACTCTGGAGCGTAGTAGTTGGTTGTTTTGTAGAGAAAATCAGCAGTTTCGCTAAGTACTATGAATCCATGTGCGAAACCCTCGGGAACCCAGAGTTGACGCTTGTTGTCTGCTGACAGTAACTCGCCGACCCAATGACCAAAGCTGGGTGAGCTTTTTCGCAAATCTACCGCAACGTCGAATACCTCGCCTGCAACTACGCGGACTAGTTTTCCTTGAGGTTGCTGGATCTGGTAGTGCAGTCCACGCAAAACACCCTTAGTCGAGCGTGAATGGTTGTCTTGCACGAAGTTGACTGTTCTACCGATGGCTTCTTCGAAGCGCTTCTGGTTGAAGCTCTCGAAAAAGAACCCGCGGTCATCGCCGAATGCTTTGGGCTCCAGGAGCAAGACGTCTGGGATGGCTAGGCGTGTGACGTTCATCAGTAAACAGTCTCGTTGAGTAGGCGCTTTAGGTATTGGCCGTAACCATTTTTGGCCAGCGGGGCGGCGAGAATGGCTAGCTGTTCCGCGGTAATCCATTGCTGGCGATAGGCAATTTCTTCTGGGCAGGCAACTTTCAGACCTTGGCGATTTTCCAGAGTGGCGATGAACTGACCAGCCTCTAGCAGCGATTCGTGCGTACCGGTGTCCAGCCAGGCGTAACCGCGGCCCATGATTTCTACGCCGAGTTGGCCCTTTTCCAGATACAGGCGATTGAGGTCTGTAATTTCGAGTTCACCGCGCGGAGAAGGCTGAAGGCTTTTAGCCAGCTCGACGACTTGATTGTCATAGAAGTAAAGACCGGTAACTGCATAGTTAGATTTGGGTTGTTGTGGTTTTTCCTCCAGGGAAAGTACTTTGCCGTTAGTATCGAATTCGGCTACGCCGTACCGATCAGGATCGTGCACATGATAGGCAAATACGCTGGCGCCTTCTTCACGTGCTGCGGCGTTGGCTAGCAGATGGTGGAAGTCATGGCCGTAGAAAATGTTGTCGCCGAGTACCAAGGCTGATGGGGATTCGCCGATAAAGTCTTCCCCGATGATAAAGGCTTGAGCGAGGCCGTCCGGAGAGGGTTGTACGGCATATTGCAGGTTTAGGCCCCAGCGGCTGCCGTCCCCCAGAAGCTGTTCGAACCGCGGTGTGTCTTGGGGGGTGGAGATGATCAAGATGTCACGAATCCCCGCCAGCATGAGCGTGCTGAGCGGGTAGTAGATCAT
>JAIXSW010000380.1 GCA_027484495.1 Gammaproteobacteria bacterium | reverse complement strand
GCTTACAACCTGGATACAGACGCCTGGTATCTGCAGGATCAGCTGCGCCTGACAGAGCAGCTGCAATTGATTGGCGCGGTGCGTTATACCGACAGCAAAGCCGGCAATGGCAACTGGCAGGCCGTGACGGATTATGTGCCGGTGTCGGCAACCATCTGGCAACTGGGGCTAACTTATCAGCTTAATGACCAGTTCACCTTGTTCGCCGGCCATAACACTGGCTTTGATTTGGAAAGCAGTGCCGCTGCACGCAGCCGCAGCGGTGCTGCGTTAAAACCGGAAGAATCAGCGCAGCAGGAAATTGGCTTGCGGCTGGCAAGCGGCGATTTTCACGGCAGTGTGGCGCTGTTCCGGTTGCAGCGGCTCAATGCGCTCACCGCTGATTTAGTTGATCCGGATTTTAGCGTGAACAGCGGCGAACAGCGGGTACATGGCGTGGAACTTGAAGGCAAATGGCAGCTCAATGCCGCCGTTGCGGTGCAGGCCGGTTATGCCTATATGGATGGCGAAGTGACGGTCAGCAACGACGGCGATCAGGGCGCTGCGCTTGGCGATCTGGCGCAGCACCAGCTGAGCCTCAGCACCAGTTGGCAACTGAACCCACAGTGGTCTGCGTATCTGCGCGGCAACTACAGCAGCAGCCGGCCGTTATTAACCGGCTCGAGCTGGACGCTGGATGGCTACAACCTGATTGGCACCGGTTTGTCTTATCAGGCCAGTCAATGGTCGGCACAACTGGCGCTGAATAATCTGCTGGATCAGGGCTATTACACCGCATCCGGCAACGGCTTTGTGGTATATCCGGGTGAGCCGCGTCAGGTTAGCCTGCAACTGAACTGGCAGTGGTAAAAATGACGACAGTACCTTCCGCGACCACATCACCGGCGCCAGCACAGCCGGGCGCCAGTCAGAACCCACAGCGCGCCGGCCAGCGCCGCGCGCTATTTTTCTGGCATGCCTGGTCGGCGCTGATGGTGGCGCCTGTGCTATTGGTACTGTTACTGACCGGCAGTCTCTATTTGTTTGACCGTGAGTTTGACCAGGCCTGGCAGGCCAAAGCTTATGCGGTAGAGCAGTCCGGTCAACCGGCGGCCACGCTACAACAGCAGCAGGATTTTCTGCGCCAGCAGTATCCTGACGCCCGGCTGGACAAAGTGCTGTTGCCGCGGGAGCCAGCCCAGGCGGTGCGCTGGCAGCTGGAGATGGCTGAGGGTAGCCGGCTGGTTTATCTCGATCCTTATCAGCTGAAGGTCAATGCCATTGAAGATCCGGCCAGTGCGCCGATGGCGCTGGTGCGACGCTTACATGGCGAGCTGCTGGCCGGCCCGGTTGGTGGTTATCTGATTGAATGGATGTCGTGCTGGACGCTGTTTTTACTGCTGACCGGCGCATGGATCTGGTGGCCGAAACAGTGGCGGCTGGCCGGCGTGTTCTGGCCGCGCCGGCGCGCTGACGGCTCGGTGCACTGGCGTGACTGGCACGCGATCCCGGCTTTAGTGGCGTCATTGATGCTGGCTTTTCTGGTGTTGACCGGGCTGCCCTGGTCAATTTTCTGGGGCCAGCAATTTGCCAGCATCAGCCATGAACTCAGTCACAAAGCTGGGCCGGCCTGGCACTGGATAGCGCCGTCGCCGAATTTTCACCTGCCGGATACTGTGAGCGCGGTTGATCCGCATGCGGAACACCGCGCCGCAGCTGGCTCCGAAGTACCGGTCACAGGCGCTGCTGAGCCCTGGAGTGCGCAGCACCAGCATGTGCCTCAGGTATCAACGGCGGTGCAGGGGGTGGCCGATATTCAGCGCTTAGCGCCGGCACTGGCGTTGTTACCGCTCGATAGTTTTGGCCCCGGTGTGCGGGTGTTTTATCCGGCTGATGCTCAGACGCCATTTAAAATCAGCTATGTACCGGACAAAGCCGAAGGCCAGCGCACCATTTATGTCGATGCCAACACGGGCGCCGTGCTGGATGACATTGGCTGGCAGCGCTATTCACTGGCCGCCAAAGTGGTGGAGTGGGGTGTGATGACACATCTGGGCCGGCAATACGGGTTGCTGAATCAACTGCTGAATTTGTTGTTTTGCCTCGTTGCCATCGGCGCTATTGCGGCAGGGCTGCGGCTGTGGTGGCTGCGCCGTCAGCCGGGACGCTGGTTGCCGCCACGTCAGCACTCTGACCGTTTACCGCGGGTGCTGCAGCTCTGTTTGCTGATGCTGGCGCTATTGTTTCCGTTGTTATGGCTGGCGTTGGGGTTGTACGCGTTGTTGTGGTGGCGGCCAAAACACGTTGCTGCGCCCTAACAGTCAGGGCTCAGCGCTATGTGTTAGCTTGGCGGATGCGCTGCTTTTAAGCAGCCCAGCACGCCTTTATCGGCAGATTTTTCGGCAGCGGCTGTGCCGGTAAAGCCACCGGCGCCGGGTCAAGCGGCAGGCCTTGTTGCTGACGGGGATGGCTGCGCGAGTTTTGCATCGACCAGGCTTGTTTACAAAGGCTTGGTCAGTCGGGTAAAGCGGCCAGCACCACTTGGTCACGGCCCTGGGTTTTGCCCTGATATAACGCCAGGTCGGCGGCTTTAATTGCCTGCTCCAGCGCAAGGGCCGAGGTTGCCACCGGGCTGATGCCAAACGTGGCACTCAGTGCGATATCAAGCGGGCTGGTGTCGAGTGTGCGGATCCCCAGCCGTAACGCATCGACCAGTTGCTGCGCCTGCGGCAGCGTGGTATTTGGCATCAACAGCAAAAACTCTTCGCCACCCCAGCGTGCCAGTAAGTCCTGACTGCGCAGGCGCTGACGCAGATAAGTTGCAACCTGACGCAACACGTCGTCGCCGGCATCGTGGCCGTGCATATCGTTGATTTGTTTAAAGTGATCAATGTCCAGCAGGGCTAAAGTCAATGGGGCGGCGTGACGGCTGCGCTGCGCCTGCAGCAATCCGGCGGCATATTGCAGGGCACGCCGGTTTAACAGACCGGTCAGGCTGTCGGTATTGGACAAGTGCTGCAGTTGCTGGTTGGCCGCTTCCAGTGCCTGCGTGCGTTCGGCGACCAATGCATCGAGCTTCTCGGCCCGTTGTTGCAGCCGGTTCACCCGATACCGGTAGCTCAGGTACAGCAACAGGCTGCCGGCCAGCGTCAGCACCACGATGCCGGCCGGTCGTTGCCACCAGGGCACCGGCACATCCAGCTGCAATGGGCGGGTATGAATAAACTGACCGCCGGCCT
>JAIXSW010000183.1 GCA_027484495.1 Gammaproteobacteria bacterium | reverse complement strand
TCAGTTTGAGCCCAAGCGTTGACCAGTTGTTCTTTAATGGTAGTTTGCGTCAGTGGTTTACTGATAACGGCATCACCTATGACCAACGGAACGCCTTAGTCGTTGGCATCGCGATGGGCTTTGCAGTGATCCCGAACATCTTCTCAATCGCTGAAGACGCCGTATTTAACGTGCCACGCCACTTAACGCAAGGCTCGCTGGCACTGGGGGCAACTCCATGGCAAACCATGATGGGCGTAGTGTTACCAACGGCAAGTCCTGGTATTTTTGCCGCGGTCATGGTTGGTTTCGGTCGGGCGGTCGGTGAAACGATGATCGTGTTAATGGCCACCGGCAATAGTCCTGTTGTGAATTTCAACTTGTTCGAAGGTATGCGCACTTTGTCCGCCAATATTGCGGTCGAGTTACCAGAAACTGCTGTCGGCAGTACGCACTTCCGCGTGTTGTTCCTGGCTGCGCTGGTGTTGTTCGTGTTTACCTTTGTGTTTAATACGCTTGCTGAAGTGATCCGGCAGCGGTTACGTCAACGCTTCAGTAATCTGTAATTCGGAGTGAACGGCATGAAAGCTTGGTTTAAAACGGGTACTCCGTGGATTTGGTTAAACGCCGGTGCGATCGCCTTGTGTTTGGTGATGGTGATTGGGGTTCTTGGATTGATTGCGGTGCAAGGTGGTAGTCACTTTTGGCCTGCTGATTTACAACGTGTGCAGGCGGTGCAAGCAGATGGCAGCAAAAAATTGCTGCTGGCTGAACACGTGCGTACAGAACAGGTCAGTGCGGTCACGCTGAAAGACTCAGGCGTAACCTTGCCAGACAATGCAGAATCGTATGCGCGGCATTTGTTAAAAGTGTCCAACCGTGACGTGTATGGTCGCGACTTTGCGTGGTTCCTTGACTACGATTTGTCAAACTGGGAAAAACCAGACAACGCCATCGTGATTGAACGGCGTGAGTGGGGTAATTTCCAGGGGTTCCCACTGCAGTTGTTGCAACAAGACAAAGTGATAGCCGAAGGCGAAGCATTGTGGCCGGCATTGCAGGCAGCAATGGCGCGTGCAAATGCGTTACACGATGACATCAGTGAGATTGAAAATGGTGAAATCGGTAAAATTAACAAGGCGTTAGAAGCATTGCGTTTAGGCAAGCGAACGCTTGAACTGAACGGTGCCAGCGCTGAAGAATTGAGCCGCTATGTGCAGCAAGCCGCGCAAGACCAGGCCGCACTGGATGCGCAATACGCCGGGTTACAGCAGGAGTTAGAAGCACTTTATTCCCAAGCCAAACGTGACAGTCTGAAAGTTGTTACGGCTGAAGGAAAAGAGCTGACGATTAATCTGTCTAATATCGTTCACGCGCACATGCCGAACCGGATGTCAGTGCTGGATAAGACTGTGCACTATGTGGCAGCGATTTGGCACTTCCTGAGTGAAGATCCGCGCGAAGCCAATACCGAAGGTGGCATTTTCCCTGCCATTTTCGGTACCGTGACCATGGTCATCTTGATGTCGATCATTGTGACGCCGTTTGGGGTGTTGGCAGCGATTTACCTGCGTGAGTATGCCAAGCAAGGCACCATGCTAAAAATTATTCGCATCTCCGTGTATAACTTAGCGGGTGTTCCATCGATTGTTTATGGTGTGTTTGGTTTAGGTTTCTTTGTTTATATTATGGGCGGCAATATTGATGCGCTGTTCTACCCAGAGAAACTGCCGGCGCCAACTTTTGGTACTCCTGGTCTGTTTTGGGCGTCATTAACACTGGCATTGTTAACATTGCCAGTGGTGATTGTTTCGACAGAAGAAGGTTTGTCACGGATCCCAAGTACGATTCGGATGGGCAGCTTGGCGTTAGGCGCGACAAAATCTGAAACATTATGGAAAGTCGTAGTGCCGCTGGCTACACCAGCGATGATGACCGGTCTGATTTTAGCTATCGCCCGGGCCGCCGGTGAAGTGGCGCCGTTAATGTTGGTCGGCGTGGTGAAACTCGCGCCAACCTTACCGGTTGACGGTACTTTCCCATTTGTTCATTTAGATCAGAAAATTATGCACTTAGGTTTCCACGTGTTTGACGTTGGTTTCCAAAGCCCGAACGTTGAAGCGTCAAGACCTTTGTTATATGCCACAGCATTAGTCCTGGTGGTGTTAATCGTCCTGCTGAATATGGCGGCGATTCATTTACGCAACAAACTGCGGGAAAAATATCGCAGCGAGTCTGACTAGAATCCATAGAGCAAATTGGTGCCGGTGGGCACCTAGCGCGGGATGCGTGGCATCCCGCCACAGAACCTGAACTGAATTTTAAGAGTGAACTGACGTATGACCACACAACAAACTCTGAACGGCGACAGCGAACTGAATCTGGCAGACGAAAAAGTCAAGCTGCAGGTCAATGACTTACGCCTGTATTACGGCGAGTCGCTGGCACTGAAGACCATTAATATGAAAATCCCGGAAAAACGCGTGACGGCATTTATCGGCCCGTCAGGCTGCGGTAAATCCACCTTACTGCGTTGCTTTAACCGGATGAACGACCTGGTTGATATCTGTCGTATTGAAGGGCAGATCCTGCTCGACGGTCAGAATATCTATGACAAAGCGGTCGACGTCGCTGAGCTGCGCCGTCAGGTTGGTATGGTGTTCCAAAAGCCGAACCCGTTCCCAAAAACCATTTACGAAAATGTCGCTTATGGCCTGCGCCTGCAAGGCGTGAATGACCGCCGTGTGCTGGACGAAGTGGTTGAAACCTCGCTCAAAGGCGCAGCATTGTGGAACGAAGTGAAAGACCGCTTACACGACAACGCTTTTGGTCTGTCTGGTGGTCAGCAACAACGTCTGGTAATCGCTCGCGCTATCGCGATTGAACCTGAAGTGTTATTGCTCGATGAACCGGCGTCTGCATTAGATCCGATTTCGACGCTGAAGATTGAAGAGTTGATTAACGAGCTGAAAGAACGCTACACCATTGTGATTGTCACGCACAACATGCAGCAGGCTGCGCGGGTATCGGACTATACTGCCTTTATGTACATGGGCAATCTGGTGGAATACGCGGCGACGAACAAGATGTTTACCAACCCGTCGCAACAGCAGACTGAAGACTACATCACTGGCCGTTTTGGTTAATTACCAGACTTAAGCAGAGGTTTCACATGGACAAACTGAATTTAACCAAACACATTTCCAGTCAGTTTAATGACGAGATAGAGCAGATCCGTAACCACATTATGGCGATGGGTGGCTTGATCGAGCAGCAGCTGTCGGATGCACTGAATGCAATCGCTGGCAGCAATGCGGAACTGGCACAACAAGTGATTGCCAATGATTTGCTGGTCAATGACTGGGAAATCAAAATTGACGCAGAATGTACGCGCATCATCGCGAAGCGCCAGCCGGCGGCCAGTGACTTACGCTTAATACTGACCATCATTCGCGCGATTTCGGATCTGGAACGTATTGGTGACGAAGCCGAACGGATCGCCAAAGTCGCGCTGGAGTCTTTCAGCAGCGCTCAGCAGGATCTGCTGGTCAATCTGGAGAATATGGGCCGCCATGTTGCGCAGATGCTGCATGATGTCCTGGACGCATTCGCGCGGATGGACGTGGAAGCCGCATTAGCGGTCTACAAAGAAGACAAAAAAGTCGACCGCGAATACGAAGCTATTACCCGTCAATTGATGACTTACATGATGGAAGATCCACGTTCAATTCCAAAAATCATGAATGTGTTGTGGTCTGCCCGTGCACTGGAACGCATCGGTGACCGCTGTAAAAACATTTCTGAGTACGTGATTTCTTTTGTGAAAGGCCGTGATGTGCGCCACAGTGACGAAGACAGCCTGGAACAAAATGCCCGTAGCTGAATAATCGCTGAATAAACCGCCCAAAAAGCCAGTGCTGACTATAATCAGCCTGGCGTTTTGCAGTTTTACGGCTTTATGACAGTTTGATTATGCGAGGGTTGCGGTACAATGCGCGCCGACTTTCGTCCACTACAAAACCAAGAGGCAAAGCTATGCCAAGTGCATTTTTGGCTGTTTTCGCAAAATCTCCAATTAAACCAATTGAAGAACATATTCGTAAAGTCCTGGCGGCCAGCGAGCAGTTACTGCCGTTTTTCGCAGCCGTGTATATCAAGGATTGGGACACTGCAGCGGAAGTACGAAAAGTAATCGTTAGCCTGGAAAAAGAAGCTGACACGTTAAAACGCGATATCCGCGTACATTTACCGCGTGGTTTATTTCTGCCGGTTGATCGCACCGATATTCTGGAGCTGGTGTCGCAACAGGATAAAATTGCTAATAAAACCAAAGATATTACCGGTCGGGTGTTAGGCCGGGAGCTGGAAATTCCGGCACCTATTCAACAAGAATTTAATGCTTACCTGCAACGTTGTATCGATGCTGTCGCCCTGGCGTGCGAAGCGATCAACGAATTGGATGAATTGCTGGAAACTGGATTCCGTGGTCGTGAAGTCGATTTGGTGATCAAAATGATCGCGAAAATCGACGAGATCGAACACGACACTGACGAAATGCAAATCAGCCTGCGCAAATTTGTCCGCAAAGCCGAGGACACCCTGAACCCGGTCGATGTGATGTTCCTGTACCGCACTTTAGAGTGGGTTGGGGATCTGGCAGACACCGCTCTGCGGGTCGGTTCTCGTCTTGAAATCATGCTGGCACGCTAAGCTTTATAGGTAATTAATCATGGAAATTTTGGCTCAATATGGCCAGGTGTTGGTATTTGTTGCCGCACTGTTCGGTTTTATCATGGCATATGGCGTCGGCGCGAATGATGTTGCCAACGCGATGGGAACCTCTGTTGGTTCTAAAGCATTAACTATCAAACAAGCGATTGTTATTGCTGCAGTCTTTGAATTTTGCGGTGCGTTCTTTGCCGGTGGCGAAGTCACAAATACCATTCGTAGCGGGATCGTTGATTCGACAGTATTTTCTCAGGTCCCTCACTTATTGGCCTATGGCATGATCGCTTCATTGCTGGCAGCGGGTACCTGGCTGTTGGTCGCAACTTATTACGGTTGGCCGGTTTCAACAACACACTCTATCGTCGGTGCCATTATCGGTTTCTCTGCGGTGGGTGTTGGGATTGATTCAGTCAAATGGGATGAAGTCGGCGGTATTGTCGGCAGCTGGGTTGTGACGCCTGTGCTCGCAGGTATTCTGGCGTACTTAATCTTTATGAGTGCTCAGCGCCTGATTTTCGATACTGACAATCCTTTAGCTGCGGCAAAAAAATATGTGCCGTTTTATATGGTTTTTGCCGCCTTTATGATGGCGTTCGTGACTGTCACCAAAGGCTTGAAACACGTTGGCTTGCACCTGACAGCAACTGAAGGTTTCTTGTTGTGTGTTGCTATTGCAATTGGCGTAGGTCTGATTGGCAAATTTGCCATTAGCCGGGTGAAAATCGATCCGGATGCAGACAAAGAAATGCACTTTAATAACGTCGAAAAAATCTTCGGTATTCTGATGATTTTCACCGCTTGTTGTATGGCGTTTGCGCACGGCTCGAATGACGTGGCGAATGCGATCGGTCCTATTGCCGCTGTCGTTGGTGTTATTGAATCGAATGGTCAGGTACTGGACAAAGTCTCTTTGGCCTGGTGGATCCTGCCGCTCGGTGCTGTAGGTATTGTTGTCGGTTTGATGACTTTTGGTGCCCGCGTTATTGAAACCATTGGCTCTAACATCACGCACCTGACACCAAGTCGTGGTTTTGCTGCTGAAATTGCTGCAGCCAGTACAGTGGTGATTTCGTCAGGCCTGGGTCTGCCTATTTCAACAACTCAAACCTTAGTCGGTGCTGTACTCGGCGTTGGCATGGCTCGTGGTATCGCTGCGCTGAATTTAAGTGTGATCCGTAACATTTTCGTGTCCTGGGTAGTTACATTACCTATCGGTGCGTTTTTATCGATCATATTTTTCTTCATCATCAAAACCATTATGGAAGCGTTGTAAACACGTTAAACCAGTTGAAAAAAGCCGCCTTCGGGCGGTTTTTTATTGCTTAAAATCTCATCGTCGGTTCGAGCAACTACAGACTCCTATCGGCAGAGCCTCCTGACGCATTTGAGTTGCAGCCGAAGGCTCAGTGCACTAGCATCTTCATCGCAAACTTTGCGGGGAATCTAATCTTTAATACGGAATTTATGATGAAACGACTGCCCAGTGTGAAACAACTGCAATACTTGCTTGCTCTGCACGAACATCAGCATTTTGGCCGTGCAGCCGATGCCTGCTACATCGGACAGTCGACATTAAGCGCCGCTATTGCCAATCTGGAAGAAACCATCGACGCCCAGTTACTGGAGCGTGATCACAAGACCTTCATTTTTACTTCGTTAGGTGAAGATGTGGTGCGCCAGGCCAGATATATCATTGAACAATGTGAGGAATTGGCTGATTTTGCCCGGAATCAGGGCAAACCGATGACCGGACAGTTCCGTCTCGGTTGCATTCCGACTATTGCGCCTTTTGTGCTCAGTGAAGTGATGGCGCTGTGTCGTCAACGTTTTCCGGAATTGCAGTTATTACTGCGCGAAGACACCTCGGAAAACTCATTGCGGGCGCTGACCGAAGGCCGTTTGGACATGGTATTACTGGCGCTGCCTTATGAAACCGGCGCTTTACATACCGAAGTACTGGCACAAGACGGTTTTAAACTGGTATTACACAAAGACTGGCAGGACCGCGGTTTCAGTCAGGATATTTCGCAGTGGCCGGATGAAAGTATCTTTTTATTGGAGCGCGAACATTGTCTGACCGGCCATGCGGTGAAGGCTTGTGAGCTGGAAGATTCGCGCAAAGTGAACCCGTTTTTTGCCACCAGCCTGCATACGTTGACGCAAATGGTGAACAACAAGCTCGGCGTCACTTTTATGCCGCAGATGGCGATCAACAGCGGGTTGTTGCAGGGAACGGAACTGATCAGTCAGGCGCCGGCCAGCAGCGGTGCCGCACGTGATATCGGTGTGGCCTGGCGACCGACCTCAAGCAAATCACGCAACTATCGCCTGATGGCAACACTGATCGCTGAAGTGTTGCAACAAAAGTGCGCCGGTTAAACCGGCGCACTAAAGTTATCAAGGTTTATAAAGGGATATCAGGGGCGTTGGCGAAATTTACTGAAATACAGTTGATGCTCTGCCAATCGACGGTCTGGTAATAATAGTAACAGCATCAGTGCAATCAGATTCAGCAGTGGTAACAAACCCGCACCGGCGAACAGCAGGGCAGGGTAGCCTTTTTCAATGGCAAGCTGGTAACTGTACCAGCATAAGATGATTTGACTCGCAGCCAACAAAATCAGACTAAACCAGATATCCATAGTGACTCCCTGTATCTACAAATACGAATGTTGCTGCGCATCCTGCGCTTTATTCGATTATAGAGCAGTCGGCAAAGAAGCCATGGCGATTCTGAACTTTATTTCTGTAAGCCAAAAGCCGCAGGATCATTGAGAAAATCAGCGTGAATCATTAGACTATGGCCCCCTTCAGTGTTTGTCAGTAAAGCGGACCTGTGATGCAAAAAACTGATTTTTCTTTTGAGCTGCCTGAGCAGCTGATTGCCCGTTTCCCTCAGCCAGAACGTTCTGCCAGCCGGTTGTTAAAACTACAACGCCAGACTGGTGACATTGAACATACCCACTTTAAAGCGGTACTGGATGCAGTTAATCCAGGAGATCTGCTGGTATTTAACAATACCCGCGTGATCCCAGCGCGGCTATTTGGCCAGAAAGCGTCTGGCGGTAAAGTTGAAGTACTGGTTGAGCGCCTGCTCGACGACAAACGTTTTCTGGCGCATATCCGTGCCAGCAAAGCGCCTAAACCCGGTAATCGCCTGATTCTGGAGCAGGATGCCGAAGTCGAGATGACCAGCCGTCACGGTGAGTTATTTGAACTGACGCTG
The DNA here is from genome assembly GCA_027484495.1 of Gammaproteobacteria bacterium. Lineage (GTDB taxonomy): Bacteria > Pseudomonadota > Gammaproteobacteria > Enterobacterales > Alteromonadaceae > Pararheinheimera. The sequence continues at coordinate 2,510 of JAIXSW010000183.1, read as the reverse complement.
TTATCCGACGAACCAGTACTGGCGATGCTGGAACGACTGGGTCATATGCCGCTTCCCCCTTATATCGACAGACCGGATGCGGCCAGCGACCGCGAACGCTATCAGACAGTCTATAACGCTAAACCCGGTGCTGTGGCGGCACCAACAGCTGGTCTGCACTTTGATGAACCGCTGTTGGCTGCACTTAAAGCCAAAGGTGTGGAATTTGCCTTTGTCACTTTACATGTCGGTGCCGGTACCTTTCAGCCGGTGCGGGTCGACAATATTCTCGAGCATCAGATGCACGCCGAATATATCGAAGTGCCACCGGAAGTGGTTGCCGCCGTCGAAGCCTGTAAAGCACGTGGCAACCGGGTGATTGCAGTTGGGACGACGTCGGTGCGCTCACTGGAATCAGCTGCGCAGTTCGCGAAAGCCGCCGGTCAGCCGTTGCAGCCTTATTATGGTGATACGCAGATTTTTATCTATCCGGGTTATCAGTTTGCTGTCATTGATGGCCTGATCACGAATTTCCATTTACCGGAATCGACGCTGATTATGCTGGTGTCGGCGTTGTGTAGCAGGGACATCATCATGCATGCCTACCAGCAAGCGATTGAGCAGCAATATCGATTTTATTCCTATGGCGACGCGATGCTGATCCTTTAAGCGTCGCAGCCAGGTCGGATTGTCAACATCCGCCTGGCTTTCTGCTACAATCGGGCGTTTTTTAAAAAGGCTGGACTGTTTTTCCGGTCAATGAGGTCACAATGAAATTTGAGTTAATGAAGACCGACGGCAAAGCCCGGCGCGGACGTATGACATTTGCCCGTGGTGTGGTCGATACCCCGGCGTTTATGCCAGTGGGTACCTACGGTACAGTGAAAGGCATGACGCCGGAAGAACTGGCTGCGACCGGCGCCCAAATCTGCCTCGGCAATACTTTCCACCTGATGCTGCGCCCTGGCACCGAAATTATCCGTAAACACGGTGATTTACATGACTTTATGCACTGGGACAAACCCATTCTGACCGACTCCGGCGGCTTTCAGGTGTTTAGCCTCGGTGAACTGCGCAAGATCAAAGAAGAAGGCGTCACGTTCCGCTCCCCGCTGAACGGTGAAAAAATCCAGCTGACGCCAGAGCGTTCGATGGAAGTCCAGCGCGATTTGGGCTCGGATATCGTGATGATTTTCGACGAATGTACGCCATATCCTGCCACTGAACAGCAAGCAAAAAAATCGATGGAAATGTCATTGCGCTGGGCAAAACGCAGCAAAGACGCACATGGCGATAACCCTTCCGCACTGTTTGGCATTATTCAGGGCGGCATGTATCCGAACTTGCGCGATGTGTCGCTGAATGGGCTGGAAGACATCGGTTTTGACGGTTACGCCATCGGTGGTTTATCGGTTGGTGAACCGAAACATGAAATGATCAAAATTCTCAATCACACCACTGACAAAATGCCAGTGCATAAACCGCGTTATCTGATGGGCGTGGGGAAGCCGGAAGATCTGGTGGAAGGCGTGCGTCGTGGCATTGATATGTTCGATTGTGTGATGCCAACCCGGAATGCCCGCAACGGCCATTTATTCGTTACAAGTGGTGTGATCAAGATCCGTAATGCCAAATACAAAGACGATATCGCGCCTTTGGATGAAAATTGTGACTGTTACACTTGTAAAAACTATTCGCGCGCATATCTCCATCATCTCGATCGTTGTAATGAGATCCTGGGTGCCCGGCTGAATACTATCCATAACCTGCACCATTATCAGAAATTAATGCAGGGCTTACGCAATGCGATTGAACAAGGCACACTGCAGGACTTTATCACTGACTTTTATGCCCGTCGTGGTTTGACTGTACCGGCGCTTGATGCACCAGTGCCGGTGTTGGAACACAGCTCAGAGACTGCTGAATAACAATTTGAAATTAATCTTTAAAATTTAAGGGGATACCAATGAGTTTTTTTATTTCTGATGCGCATGCACAAACTGCACCTGCTGGCCAACCAGGTGGTGGCCTTGATCTGGTGATCATGCTGGCCGCTTTTGGTCTGATTTTCTACTTCATGATTTTCCGTCCACAAAGTAAACGGATGAAAGAGCACAAAAACCTGATGTCGTCTTTGGCAAAAGGTGATGAAGTGCTGACGCAGGGCGGTCTGGTTGGTCGTATTGCCAAAATCGCTGACGACAAAGATTTTGTCGTGATTGCGCTGAACGACACCACTGAAGTGACAGTGCAAAAAGGCTCAATCAGCGCTGTGTTGCCGAAAGGCACGATGAAATCGCTGTAAAGCGAACGGCTGAAAGGAATTTAATGTGTTAAATCAAAACTCAATCTGGCGTTATTTGCTGGTCGTAGTGGTGATGGCGGTCAGTTTTATCTACGCCTTGCCCAACATTTATCCAAGCGATCCATCGCTGCAAATTAATGCGACCCGTGGTGCTGAAGTCAGTGCCGAAGTGGTCGACAAAATTAGCACTGAACTGACCGCCAAACAAATCAACAGCAAAAGCGTG
>JAIXSW010000128.1 GCA_027484495.1 Gammaproteobacteria bacterium | reverse complement strand
TTCATCACACTGACGAATCCGACCGACCAAAAGTTAATCAATTACCCGCTGCAGTTTGCCCGGCCTTTTGTCGCTGGGGAAATCACTCAGGCACCACAATTAAAACTGGCCGAGCAACTGTTGCCGACTCAGGCCGACATCAAGCAGCGCCATCCTGATGGCAGTGTACGCCATGCCATCATTTCGGTGCTGGTTCCTGAGATTGCAGCAAATTCCTCCGTCAGACTGCAATTGGTAAATCAGCCGGAAAACAGCAATCAAACGGGCCTGAGCCAGACGCAAATGTTGGCTGATTCATTTGATTTTGATGCCCAAATCAAAGCCGTCTTTGCTGATAATCAGACCCAACAACGATCGGCACGGGAGTTGCTCAGTAAAGGGAAATTCAGTTACTGGGTGCAGGGACCAATTGCGACCACAGTGTTGATCGCCGATCATAGCGAAGAGCGCAGCGGTGATTTTGGTGCGGACACGCACAGATCGGTCAGGCCGATGTTTTACGCCACGTTTTGGCCGGCGCTGAATAAAGTGCAGGTCCGGTTTGTCGGTGAAGTCAGCAATACACAGTCTTTGCAAGACCAGAGTTATGATCTGACGCTGCTTGGTGGCGCAAAAGCACCGCAAGTGTTGTATCAGCAAGCTGAGTTACCACATCTGGCGATGACGCGCTGGACGCGCCAGTTCTGGCTCGGCCAGCAAGTACCGGTCGTGTCGCTGAATCACCAGTTAGGTTATTTGAGTAAGACCCGCTTGTTGCCGAATTTTGACTTAAAACGCAAAGTGCCGGAAACCACGATGACGACGCAGTTCAGTAACTGGCAAAAAGCGGCGAAGGATTTGTATAGCATTGGCTTCTGGCAAAAAGCAATGCCGGCAGCAGGCGGCCGCCAGGATCTGGGCTTGTATCCAAGCTGGACTGTGCGTTGGCTGTACACCGGCGACTGGCGGATGGCCGAAATCGCACTGCGTCAGGCAGAGCTGAGCGGTGCCTGGCCCATTCATTTGCGCGAAGGAGGCAGCGGGCGCACCTTTGATGAAGCACGTCAGATTTCAGGGCTTGGCCGGATCCTGTCGATTAATCAAGGGGGCCGTCCGACGCTTTGGTTTAAATCTGACCGGTTGACCTGGCCTGAATCGGCTGCCGGTGATCGTATTCAAGCGGTATCCCCGCTGGCATCAAACAGCTGGGTGCCGGATGTCGCACACCATCCTGATTTGGCATCGGCGCAATATTTACTCAGCGGTGATTATTATTTCCTCGAGCAAAGCTGGTTTTCCGCGGCTTATACCACGATGAATAATAATGCCGGTGCTGCTGGCTCGACACTTGGTCGTGGCCCGACAGGCAGTGAAGGGGCATTGTATTCCGGTGAAGCGCGCGCCCAAGGCTGGGCCTTGCGCAGTCGGGTGCATGCGGCCTCGATATCTCCCGATAATTCGCCGGAACGAGCGTATCTGGAATTGTTGACAGTCAAAGCGCTGGAGATCTGGGAAGGCTTGTACGATGTGGCGAATCCTGCCGCCAAGTATCCGGAGCTGCGCACTTTTGCCCGCAGTAAAATTGGCCCGAAAGAATTCCCTTATGCAGCGGGAGCGCCGTCACCACTCGGACAGTGGGGGCATAGCGACCAAAAGGCGACAACTTTCAGTGACGGCTATTATGACTACAACAAAGCCGCCGGCGGTGCTTCACCGTGGATGGCGCATCTGGTCATTCTGGCGCTCGGCCGGGCAGAAGAGCTGGGGTATCCGGCAGGACCGATGAAAGGTTTTGTTGGTCGCATGCTGACGGGGCCTGCGACGACGCAAGGATTTCCACTGGAACTGTTGTCGGCGTATCGCCAGCCAGCAATCCGCCAACCGGATGGGCTTTGGTTTAGCAACTGGTCGCAGGTTCAGGATGCCTATCTGGCGACTTATCGCGCGGAAGAAATCGCCCGCTATGCGACTGGGGCCACAATCGATGCTGAGTTTGGCTATAACGCCATTGTGCTTGCAACCTCAGCGTATCTAACAGATTTGCCGGGCGGCACCGATGTATATAAGTTTTATTCCGAGCGCTGGGGCAATCTGGTTGAACTCGACAGATCTCCGAAATGGGCACTGAAACCGCGTTAACCAGACTGGTTGACAGGCGAAGTGCGCAGTGGGTTAATAGTAACTAATTCAATCGGCTGATGTTTCTAGATGGACAGTATCAGCATTACTGAGAACGATGGGGAAGGGATCGATGAAAAATGTTGCAGTGGTAACGGGTGGAACCCGGGGTATTGGAAAGGCAGTGTCAATTGCGCTGCAACAACAGGGATATACCGTGGCAGCTGTCTACGCCAGCAATGATGCTGCTGCAGAGCAATTCAGCAATGAAACCGGCATCCATGTCTATAAATGGGATGTCAGTGATTTTGCGGCCTGTAGCAATGGCCTGGCACAAGTGACGGCAGATCTCGGCCCTGTCGCTGTGGTGGTGAATAACGCCGGCATTACCCGCGACACCATGTTCCATAAAATGACGCCTGAACAGTGGCACGCGGTGATTAATACCAATCTGAACTCACTGTTTAATATGTGTCGGCCGGTGATTGAAGGCATGCGCGAAAGCGGTTTTGGCCGCATTATCAATATTTCGTCAATCAATGGTCAGAAAGGTCAGTTGGGGCAGACCAACTACAGCGCAGCCAAAGCTGGTGATATTGGTTTTACCAAAGCGCTGGCGCTGGAAAATGCCAGTAAAGGCATTACGGTCAATGCAGTATGTCCGGGTTATGTTGAAACCGATATGGTGAAAGCGATGTCACCGGACGTTGTCAGTGCGAAAATTCTGCCAAATATTCCGGCGGGTCGGCTGGCCCAGCCTGAAGAGATCGCCCGCTGTGTCGCATTTCTGGCATCAGCAGATGCAGGCTATATCACAGGCTCTACGCTGTCGGTTAACGGCGGCCAGTATCTGGCTTAACGCAAGCCGATCTGACAGCCAGTGCTGTTGTTGTGCCGTGTGTTCCGATTGCCCGGCACAACAACATCAGGTAGCGAAAATCAGTCGAATGAACGCCCGACCTGCCTTTGTTGCAGTTGCTCCGGTGTGGCGTATATGGTGATGCCATCAGCAGCCAGTTTTTCCAGTTGTCGGTAAAAATCTTGCGCACCAATCAGCCAGCATGATGCGGCGCCGACCTGACCTTGTTGTAACAAACCGCAGGCTATCAATTCGTCCTTCATATATTGCTGCAAATCGCCGCGGGAAGGGTGGTCAATCCGCATCGCGGCCAACGTCTTGTCGTATGGCCGTACCGGTACTTGCCAGACTTTATCCTGATCATCGATGCAGCGCAGCAGACATTCAGGTTGCCAGACCGGCAACGGAAATTGCTCGCCCATTGTATCTTCCAGTAGATGATAAAATGTGACCGGCCCCATACTGATCCCCAAGCCCAGTACTTTAGCCTGTGGCAGCGTGGCAAAGCGTTGCCACGGTGAGCCTTCGCCAAACACCGATGGTGCTTTGTGATGTGCTTCCGTCAGAAAGCGGGCATCTTTACCCCAGACCGACACCGAATGCGTTGGGTGCAGACTGCGCTGCACACCGCTTGTTGCCAGAAATGCTTCCGGTAATCGGCCCATGTGGGTGCCGTGGATCCTTAGGTCAAAACAATAGTCCGTCAGCTTGCAGGTGTTGTCGATAGTGCCGCCAGGCAAATAATAAGTTGGCAACAGGATATTTCCGTCGGGACCTACCGCAGTTTGCAAGGCTGCAATCACCGCCGCCGGACCGCCCTCGACATAACCCAAGCTTTTTAATGATGAGTGCAGAAAAATCGAATCACCCGGTTGGACGCCAAGTGCCCGCAGTTGTTGGGTCAGTTGCTGTTGACTGACATGTGGGGCCTGGCTCTTCAGCTCTTTCGCCGATTGTTCACGTTGATAGTGCTTCAGCAGCTGTTTCAGCTGTTTTTTCAGATAACTCAGCATAGTGGTGGTAGATCCCTGCTCATCAATAAGTCATATACATGGGTCAAAATACAGTGGTCCGGCCATAATGGCCCAGACCAGCACATCTTTATCCGCAGCTATTCTGTTTGAACTCTGCGAATACAAGGTTAAACTACACCGACTTCAGCTTAAGAAACAATGACAAATGGAATTTTTGCAGTCTGCGTCGATCTCGGCCGAACTTTGGCAGGCCTCGTTACCTGAACTCAGTCAGGTCAGCGTTTATCAGCAATGGGGTTTTAGTGAAGCGATTGCTGCGGCTTATGGTTATCAGCCCCAGCGCTTTGCCCTGCGTCAGACCAATGCCAGCCGCTACAGTGCTGTGGTCACGCTGTTTCGCTTCGGTCAGAGCTGGGTATCGCTGCCATTTTGCGACTGTGGTGGTATTGCGGCTGTTGATGCAGCTGCTGCAGCGCAGCTGTTGGACGCGCTGAGACAACATCTGAATGGGCAGCCGCTGATCCTGCGCCAGATGCATCAGTTGTCTCCGCAGCCCGATAAATTACATCTGCAGCAACAAAAAGTCCGGATGGTCTTGGCTTTACAAAGTGATGCCGAAGCGCAGATGCAGGCGTTTAAAGCCAAACTCAGATCGCAGATCCGAAAACCTGAAAAAGAGCAATTTTACTGCAAACAAGGTGGTGTCGAACTGCTGGCCGATTTCTGGCAGGTCTTTACCTACAACATGCGTGAGCTCGGCTCGCCGGTACACAGCAAGGCATTGTTTGTCGCGTTGTTGCAACAAGCGGATTTACGCAGCCAGATGTTTGTCGTGTACAGCCCGGAGCACCAGCCGGTCGCTTGTGGATTTGTCATGGGCTATGGCGAGATGCTGGTCAATCCCTGGGCCTCTTCAGACCGACGCTTTCAAAAACATGCGCCCAACATGCTGCTGTATTGGCAGATGCTGCAATTTGCCATTGCCAATGGTTATCAGCAATTTGACTTTGGCCGCTCCACGCCAGGTGAAGGCACCTACAACTTCAAAGCGCAGTGGGGCGCCGAGCCAGAACCGCTGCATTGGTACAGCAGCGAACCCGACGCCGGTACTATTGCTGATAGCCGGCTGAAGCAGCTGGTGATCCAAATCTGGCAGCGTTTACCATTGCCATTGGTCAACCAGCTGGGCCCGGTTTTACGTAAACGAATTCATCTGTAACAGCACTTACAAAGGAATGACTATGGCGCTGCAGGCTCAGTTACTTATGTCCGACATGGTGGTGCACTTCAGCACGGCGGATTACTGCTTGTGCTCGCGGGATCATACGGTGTTTCAGTTTGACTATAACACCGGGCTCTGGCGCAAAATCTGTCAGTTACCACCGGCAAAGGCCGGCTTCATTGGCCTGCTGAAAGATAAAATAGCGCGCAGCAGCCTGTACCGGCGCTTGCGGCCAGCACCCGGACTTAGTCATCTGACGCAGACGCCGGATGGCACCATTGTCATGGTCTATGACCGGATTTATCTGTGTAAACCGGCAGAAAAGGCCAGATCTGCGGTGCCTTTGGTCAGCGAGCTGGGGCGTTTTGCACCGCCGCTACGCAATGGCATGGCGGTCGACCCTCAGTCGGGATTGGTATATTTCGGTGAATATCTGAATAACCATAGCCGAGATGTACGGATCATTTGCATAGACCCTGCTCACAACACCGCCCGGGTTTGCTGGCAGTTCAATCGTCAGCAAATCAAGCATATCCACGCCATTGTCTATGACCCATTCCGGCAACGTCTGTGGATCACTACTGGTGATAATGATGCAGAATCTGCGTTTTATTACACCGACGACGGCTTTGCCAGCGTCCACAAATTTGCCGGTGGCGATCAGACCTGGCGGGCCACCGGATTATTGTTTGATGAAACCGGCATGGAATGGGGGATGGATGCCGGCAAAGATGCGCCGGCGGATGCAGTTAACTATATCTGGCGCTGGGATTTTGCCACGGCCAGCAGGACACAATGCTGTACCATCGGCAATCCGGCGTACGCCGTCAGTTCACTGGATAATGGCGGCGCTGTGCTGACCACGACCTATGAACCGGGCCGCCTGCAGGACACGCCCGAGCAAAGCGCGTTATGGTATCGCAGCCCGGCAGGTGAATGGCAGCAAATCTATGCACAGGATTATCAATACAGAGCAATGCCTGGCGTCAGTAAATATGGCATGTTGTATATTGCGCAAGGCACCAGCCCGGCGGGGCAGTTGCTGTTTTCGCCAGTGAATTGCCACAGTGGCCAGTTCGGCATCTTCCGCCTGCCGCCATTGTAACAACAGCAGGCGCCGCCGGTTTCGCGACAGCGGCTCGTTTAATCAGCGAGCCGGCTGAATGGCCACCGTTTGAGTTTTTCCGCTTTAATCCCCAATTCCAGCAACACTTCGTGGCAATCGCGCAGTCCGTCCTTGCGCACATAAATCAGGTAAACACCATAACTCAGCACGCCGGTGACGACTTTGACCAGTAACACTGCGACCGCTGTCAGTTGCAACTGCTGGTAACAAAACCATGCCGTCAGCCAGACCGCTGCACACATAAACAATGCCGCTTCCAGCGGTGTTTGCAGCGCTTTAAAGTAGCGACGTAACGAGAAATGCAGATGGCGGCGCGCTTGCACAAACAAATACACCGATGACAGCGGATATGAGATCAGCAGCGCGTAGGCAGCACCCATCAGACCGCCATTGACCACACCAATGTAAACACTCAGTGGAATAGTGACCGCGCATAACGTGGTGTAGCTGGCGGTAATACTCGGTTTGCCAATCGAGAAAAATGCCTGCGTGATCAACGGGTCGACTGACTTCACTAAACCTATCACACAAAGTACCTGTAAAATCGGCACCGCTTCGAGCCAGTTGTCGCCAAGCACGACCGGCACCAATTCTGCCGCCGACAGGCCCATGCCGAGAAAAATCGGAAACGACAGCAACGCGATGCCTGACGTTAACCGGCGCAGGGCATTGTCTAAGCGTTCCGGCTCTTTTTGCATGCGGGCGAATAAAGGCACAGATGTCTGGATCACCAGGCTGGTGATGTATTGTGTCGGCAAAGTTGCCAGCGTAGACGCCATCGAATAAACACCCATCGCGCTGGCCCCCAGCACTTTGGTGATGATCGGAGTTTTGGCGCTGTTGTACAGATACCAGGTAATGCGGGAATAGGTCACCGCGGCGCCAAATTTCATCAGGCCCATGGCTGCACGCATGTCACCGATCCGGCTCGGTAACCAGCTACTGCTGAGAAACAGACAAATGGAACGAAAGCTCTGTGCTGCGATAAAGCCCCAGACCAGGGACCAAGCTTTAAATCCAAGCCAGGCCAGCACCAATGTCACCACGCATTGCAGCAGGATCATCGCAAACTCAATACCGGCATAGACTTTAAATCGCATCTCGCGAGCCAGCAATGCATCCGGTACAGTCGACAGTGCACCGATGATGAAGGTCAGACTGACCACTGCCAGCATACCGGCCAGTTCAGCATAACCAAAATAATCAGCCAGCCAGGGGCTGGCCAAATAAAGTGCGCCATATAAGGCAGAGCTAATCAGCACAGCCAGACAAAAAGCACCGTTGAGTTCCTGCGCGCTGATCTCGGCGCGGTGTTTAATCGCAGCCCCCAGGCCAATTTCGTTAAAAAAGCCAATAAAGCCGACGATCACCATGACGATAGCCATCAGACCGTAATCTTCCGGGGTCAGTAAACGGGCCAGGATCAGCGTATTGATAAAGGAAATCAGCTTTGCCGCACCTTTGCCCATGCCGAGGTACATCAAGCCTTTCAGTGTTTTATTTTTTAGCTGGTCCACGTCAGTTCCGTTGTGCTGTTTGAGATGACAGTTGCGTCAGTAATGCAGCGAGTTGCACCGCCCCCTGAAACCGGCTGAAGCTATCAGGCACTGGTGTTGTGTCTGCTGGCGGCCGGCTGATTAATTGTTGCAAAGCGCTTTTGATTTCAGTGCTTTGCCAAACCCGCAGACAATCCGGTACGCGGCGGCAGACGTCCGCAGTGGCGCTGTCCGGCGGGCAAATCGCCAGCAGTGGTTTTGCCGACTGCACGTAGTCGTATAATTTACCCGGCACTTGATAGTTAAAGATTTCGTCCTGGATCAACAGGTTGGCTGATGAGCTCATCATCTCCGCCTGCGCGTCAGCGAAAGGGACTGCCGGTAAAAATTCGACCAGCTCGCTGATGCCAAAACGCTGCAGTTCGCTGGCAAACTTCTCTGCCTTGGCGCTGCCACGAAACTTCAGTACAAAGTTATGGCCACCAATCACGCTTTGTTGCTTCAGATCGCTGATCGCCTGAAACAGCGGGCTGACATCACGGCCATTGCCATACAACGCGCCACTGTACAGCAGCGTGAACTTGTCAGGTCTGGTGGACTCTGGCAATTGCGCAGGGACATAGCCGTTTTCAATGACGTTGAATTTATCCGGCGGCAGCATTGGATAGATCCGGCGATATAATTGCGCCGCGGCTTCGCAAGTTGTCACCACTTTACTGGCCTGCCGCATCACTTTATGTTCCAGATAGCGCTGGATGGCATTAAAGTGCTGATAGGCCGGATTGTAATGACATTGCAGCGGATCGCGAAAATCCGCGACCCAAGGCAGCTGATGCTGCAGGCTGAGTTTGCGACCAATCAGATGCGAGGTCATCACCGGATAAGTGGACCACAACAGTTGGATATTTTTTTCTCGGATCAGGCGATTGCCAAGCTGGACGGCCGGAAAATACCAGGGCCAGAACCGATCCGGTACCGCGAGGATGTCGGGCGAGCGCCCGGCAATGGCAATTTTTTTACTGATATCGCTGGCCTTTGCCCGGTAAATACGGTCAGCCAGCGCGGCCGGCACCTGCAAATCATGGTCAAAGCGCTGATATACATCTGATGTTGCGGTCAGGATATACGGATCCCAGCCCAGTTCCAGCAGATACTCAGCAAAGCGATAGGGTCGCTGAACACCGGCACTGCGGGCCGGCGGCATTTCAAAAGCAATCAGCAGGACAGAATTGGCAGCCATCAGGCACTGACTCCGAGCAAACGTCGTAATAAAGCACTAAAACCGGACAACTCCGCTTCCAGTTCTAACCAATGCACATCTTCGCCATCCAGCACGCGGCGGATTTGCAGCGGATCTGAGCCCGGCTGATGTAAGCCAATGTGGGTTGTGGTAGCGGTTTGCAGACCATTTTTTTGCAACAGTGGTAAATGTTCGGCCTGATACTCACCACTGGGATAACAGAAATGCACCAGCTGCTGTGGCGGCGTGAATTGTGCTAACCAGCTGCGGTTCTGGCTGATTTCATCGGCAAACGCCGTGCTGTCGAGTGGGCTGCAGTGGCGATGGGTGTGTAATTGCAGTTCGACGTTGGCGCGCTGTAAATTCGTCAGTTCATCGTTGTTCAGCAGTCGGAACAGCGCTTTGCCGTCATGCACCAGGCTGACACCCAGCTGTTCGGCCAGTTGATATAAAGCGGCGCTGCGTTGTGCAACATCGGGCAATGCATCAAGTTGCTGACAGATTTGCCGGACTAACTCGGCAGGCCGGGCAGCCGGCAATTCCGCGTTAAATACCGGTTGCTCCGGCAGCGCGAGACTCAGACTATTCTGGCGGGTTTTCCATAATAAATACGACACAGCAACGTTCAGAACTGGGATCTGCTTATCGGCATAATAGCTGGTGACATACAACATCAGCGGGAACTGGTGTTGTTGCAACGTCTGTCCAACCAACTCAGCAGTGCCAGACCAGCCATCGTCCATCGTCAGTACCAGTTGGCGCTCACGCTGTGGATTGGCCAGTGCCTCAGACAGCGACACGATCCGATACTGGCTGCGCGCCAGATAATTCAGCCGCGCGGCAAAAGTGTCCGGTCGCATAAACAGTTTTGGCCGGAACTGGTGTTCATCCAGATAGGCAAAACCGTGATAACACAACACCCGTACGTGAAAACGATATAGGTAATGGCAAAGGGCAAAAACACCTAAAGTCCGTGCCAGCCATAAGAATATCAGCTTAATTTTTTTAGACATGATTGTGCCAGTTCCATCAGAAAAGACTTGGTGTTCAGCAACGCCAGTCGTCGGTCACCCGGATAATTTAAATCTGATTTGATCGCCGGGTGCAGAAAATACAGGAAAAAGCCCAGCAGGCTTTTGAGCTTGCGGTACGCAGCCACTTGCGGGTCTTTTAGTTTGGACAGTAAATAACCAAAGTCTGCCGGGAACGCGTGGCGAACCCGGATCTTCGTTGTTAACCGCACCGGCTGCGCAGGTTTGACGCCAAACAGGAAATAATCCATTTGGATCGCCGGAAAGTGAATGCCGGCATGAATATCCAGATTCAACGCCGCCCAGTAACGTGAGTTCAGTTCAATAAAATCAAAGGTCTGACTTTGCTGATGCCATTTATATTCGACCATCGCCGGACCGTTCCATTGCAGTGCTTTTAAGCGATGTACCGCATCCTGATACATAGGTTCAAACCACCAGCTTTCACGTAACGACGTCAGACCACCGGTATGCGGATTTTCGTGGCTGGCTACCGCCATCGATTCCGCCAGGATCTGGCCATCCTGCATCAGCAGATTGACAGTGGCTTTAACGCCCTGACTGCAGTCCTGTAACAGCACTTTATGGTAACTGGCAAAAGCATCGCTGACCGCCTGGCGCGCGTCCTGTGCCTGACCGACTTTACGCACCAGCGCCTGATCACCGCTGCGGGCGTAATAACCGTCGCCCTTCACAAAGTAAGGCAGACGCCAGCCGGTAAAATCAACGGCGTCAAAGTCGCTGTGATTATCCAGTACGGCAGTGCGGGAGATATGCGCATGCAACTGTGCATCAGCTGATTGTAAAAACTGATTAAAGACAAACACTTTTGATAAACAACCGTACACCAGCTCTGCATCCTGCGGAATGGCCATCAGCGGGCTGAACTCGGCAAAACAATCGCGCACCGCCAGCAGAAATCCTTCACTGGGAATAATGGCGCGGATATTTGCACTCTGGATCAGTGCCCGTAACCAGCTGAGGTAGGCCGGATCTTCATAAGCCGGACATTGATAATGAAAGCTGGCAAAGGCCGACAAGCAGCCCAATGCACCGGGTTTGGCAGATGCGGCATGCACCTGATAACCGTGTTGTCCCAGTGACCGAACTACTGCGACGGCGCCTAATGAATCTGCTTGCGGCACTAAAATCGCACAGGTCTGCCGCTCTGCAGCGCTGACCTGTTGTCTGTTGTCTGCATTAGTTGCCATGTGTACCTACCCATTCCTTTAAAAATCTGATGCTGTAGCGCTCAGCCACTATATGTAATGCCAGGCGTAAACTGAAAAACCATGGATTGCGATCCCAGGGGGTAAAACGCCGCAGCCGGAAACGACACTCCTGTGTCGGCCGGGCCTGACCCCAATCCGTGCAAAACGCCGCAGCAAAACCACTGTCCCGCACCTGAGCAACGTGCTCGTCAGAAAAATCGATGGCAAATTTACCATTCGGGTACGCAAAATAGTGCACCGGCTGCGCCAATATCTGTTCCAGGATCGCTTTACTCTGGATAATTTCTGCGCGCGCAGTCTCGGCTGATTCGAGCGACAAGATTGGGTGATGCACGGTATGCGCCCCAATTGTCATACCCGCTGCAGCCATTTGCTTGAGTTGCTCTGCGGTGACAAATTCGTGGTGCATTTGTGGTACACCGGTTTGAGCAATGAGATCCGCGATCAGTTGGTTTCGTTGTGCCATCGGGTGATATTTAATCAGATCAGTAATGGCAACAATACTACGATGGCGCTCAGTTTTATCGGCGGTCGCAAACGTCAGGTTCTGCAGCTGAAGTGTGCTGATTTCAGCGGGGGCCTGCAAAATCGCGTTGGCAATTTGGTTCTCCCACAAGTAACCCTGTTGTATACCTTGAAAAAAAAAAAAAAAAGTGGCCGGTAACTGATAACGCTGCAGCAACGGAAAGATGTGGTCATAACAATCGGCAAAACCATCATCGATAGTAATGACGACAGCATTGACTGGCACTTTGCCTTGCGATGCCAGTTGTAGCGCCTGTTCCAGCGACAATACGCGGAAAAAACGTTTTAACTGCAGCAATTGTTGCTCAAACACACCAACATCCAGTACCTGTTCATTCCAGAAGGTATGGATCGGCATGACCCGGTGATAATTCAGCACTGCGAAGCTACAGCCGCTGTCAGCGGGTTTATTGCATGCTTGCTGCGCTTTATTGAGATTTAACATCACAGCCTATGACTTCCCTGGCAATGTTTGCAATGCCGGCGCAACTGAAGCGTCGGCGTTGGCTGGTGCTGAACCTTGTTGTCGTGCCATAGTGCACAGCACTACTGACAGACCAATGATCACAAAAGTTAGATCGAAGTAGGGCTGACTGAGTAACGCGCCGCTGACCGCAAAGACGATCATCGACACCTTCAGGCTATTGGCGACGTTACGCAACCATTCGTCAGTGCCGGCATGGCTTGCCGCATACCCCAGATGACGATAAGCCGCCAGCAGGAGCATCAGGTAGATGAACAGACCACAATAACCCAAATCGCCTAATACCTGAAAATAGATACTGTGCGCAGCCTTGGCAAAAGGAAAGCTGACGTGGGAGGTCTGGACTATGTGGTCGAACTTCTCAAATTCGGGTTCATACAACCGCCACAAATAGGTGTTCTGGCCGGCTTTAAACCCACCCCCCAGCACCGGATGATCATTAGCCATCAGTACCGCTTGTTTCCACGCTTGGATCCGACCAATAAACGACATATCTTCGGTGGCCGTTTCAATGGTGTTCATCCGGTCAAACCAGCTTTGCGGCATCAGTGCTGGCAGGGCAGCGGCCACAACCAGACTACCGGTCAGGATCAGGACTTTGTTCTTGCCTTTGAGGAAATAGAAGAACGCCACGATACAAAGCCCGATAAAGCCACCCCGTGAGAATGACCCGATAATACAGACGATGTTGGCGATAATAACGCCGAGCATGATCTTTTTCAGTAGCTGATGTTTGGTGCTGTTATAGAGAAAGAAACAGATCGGCAACAGCATATTCAGCGCCAGTGCTAAGTCATTGCGATCACCGATCCGGGTTCCCGGCGGCCCAACAATAATATGACCGGCGCCGGAAATAATGTACTTCAGCCCTTCGTTACAGCCGATCAGACTGCCGGCAATCGCCACCGCCCACAGCACGACTTCGACTCTGTGCCGCGTGTTAATGACCATAGTGACCATAAAAAATAAAAAGATGATTTTCCAGAACAC
>JAIXSW010000550.1 GCA_027484495.1 Gammaproteobacteria bacterium | reverse complement strand
TTTGACGATGTCGATGTGATTGCCGGGCAAGGCACTGTCGCGAAAGAACTGCTGACGCAAAACAATCAGTTAAACGCGGTATTTATTCCGGTTGGCGGCGGTGGCTTATTGGCCGGTATGGCGGTCTATATCAAAGCCGTGCTGCCGAATGTGCGCGTCATCGGCGTAGAGCCGGACGACGCCGCCTGTTTAGACGCCGCCCTGAAAGCCGGCGAACCTGTCACCTTAGACCGGGTTGGTTTATTCGCCGACGGCGTGGCAGTCAAACGCATCGGCACTGAGACTTTTAAACTAGCCCAGCTGTTTTGCGACGAAGTGGTCACAGTCTCCAGCGACGAGATCTGCGCCGCCATCAAAGACATCTTCGAAGACTTACGCGCCGTCGCCGAACCAGCTGGTGCTTTGGCCTTAGCTGGCCTGAAAAAATACGCCCAGCAACATAGCCAGACTGGCGACGTGAACGAACAAACACAGTTAGCTGCAGTATTAAGCGGCGCCAACTTAAACTTTGACACGCTGCGCTATGTATCCGAGCGCTGTGAACTGGGTGAGAAAAAAGAAGCCGTATTCGCTGTGACTATCCCAGAAGAAAAAGGCAGTTTCCGCCGCTTCTGCCAAACGCTCGGCGGCCGCGCCATCACCGAATTTAACTACCGCTACGCCAGTGACAACAAAGCGCATATTTTTGTTGGTATAAAACTTCGAAACGGCGCGCAGGAACTGGCGCAAGTCACCCAAGCGCTAACCGATGCCGGTTATCAGTTCCAGGATTTATCCGACGACGAACTGGCCAAACTGCACGTCCGCCACATGGTCGGCGGCATGCCACCGCGCCTGGTCAACGAACAAGTCTACCAATTCAACTTCCCGGAATACCCCGGCGCCCTGATGAACTTCCTCAATACCCTCGGCGAAAAATGGAATATCACTTTGTTCCATTATCGGAATCACGGTGCTGCCACCGGTGATGTGCTGGCAGGCTTTGAGATTGCCGAACCATCCGAGATTGAAGGGCATTTAGAGGCTTTGGGTTATCCGTATCAGCTGGTCAGTGGGAATAGCTCTTATCGGACGTTTTTGACTGCGCAGTAGGGGCGACCCTTGTGGTCGCCCGTGTATCTGCAATTTTCCGAATGAACGCCCTTCGCTCTGCGAAGGGCTGGAGGGGCAGCCAGCACCGCCACCACTGCGTTCGCCCGTTCGCGCCTCCCGCGCTCACTTTTGATCGCTCACTGCGCGTCCGCCGGCATTGGCTTTGTCAGGGTGTTGGAGATGGCGCCTTGAGCGAATGATGGCAATGGCGCACACCGCAAGACCTGGCCCTGTATTTCAATATTAATTGGCTATAAATTTCTCAATCGCTAGTATTAAGCTGGTCTTTTTTTTGTTTGTATCATTTTTGCAATAATTTTTTGCGAATTTTGTCTTCATCCCAATTGTATTAAAAAAATCATCTAGTTTTTCTTCTTCTGTTGGCCTGAGATTAAGAGAAAGTCCAGTTGGTCTAATTTCATCTTGAAGAATTTCAATGTTAGACAAGAATTTAATATCAAATGATTCTGATTGTAGTTTCTTCGCAGTTTCAATGAAAATTTGGATATCTAATGTGTCTTCCATTTCTGTCGGCGGGTAAATGTTAGTGTCTGTAGTTTTATTTAGCTGTGTCATGCCGTCAGTTTTACTATTCTGCAGCCTCCGAATTTCAATTTTTTTTACTGATTCTTTTGGGGTGTAAGGCTCGTAATTTTTATCTGTGTCTAATAAGAACAACGCTTTCCCCTTAACGTCTGACCTAGCTTCATCAAGAACAAGATATAAGCATTCAAATATTTTCTTAACATACTTGCCACCACCTGCCGAAACTATTTTTATTTTATCATTATTTTCGAAGTAATGATCAAGATATATTTTGTCAGATGCTCCTTCACATATAATCCAGCAGGTATCAGAGCGAGAAATTGATGAAATGATAGATTGCGTTAGGTCGTTTATTGTCTTCAATTCAATGCTTAATGGAGAAAGTTCACCCATTGACGAGTGGGAACGACGAATATCCTCGCGGAAAGTTTCAAGCGGTATTATTATGGAACTTTTCTCTCCAGATTTCTCACCAATGTATGTCGCCGTGCCAGATGATACAGATGGGAAAAATCCGTACCAATGAGTGCATATAATTACTTGGACACCATTTTTTGATATTTTTTCCAACTTCTCGAATTGTTCAAAGCAAGATGAAATATGAAGTGATATTTCTGGTTCATCAATTGCTACGATTAATTTCTTACTTCTATTATGCTCGTCAGAGCTTGAAATAAATGCAAGTGCAATATCCACGAGTGCTTTTCTCTTCTCACCAGATGAACAGTCATATATTGGAGTAAATTCGTTGCCATTTTTAAGGTTTAATATTTTTGATTCAAAATAAGTTTCTATTACCTTAGACGTTAAGTGTGATAAATTAAATAGCGTCTGTCTTTGTGCAGGCTTTTTATACTCGTATTTTTCTAGTTTGGCTCCAACATTAGAAATGAATTCATCCAGACCTGTATTTATTTGCTTAATTACGTCTTTGTCGATAGTTAACTTTATTATATTGTCAACGGTTGTGCCCATTAGAGTTTGAGAGGTTTTTCCTTCAAGCTTTGTATAGGTTGCATAATCTACTTCAGACGGAATATTTAAGTATTCAAAATTATCTTTTATGTGAGAATATAGTTCAGTTAGAAAATTTTCTATGTCAGTGTTGTGCTCGGCTGCGAGATCCTCTTTATATGATTCATTGTTTTCGAATATCGCCATTGACATTTGGCTTTTTCTTTGGTCTGTTTTTTTAAATCCGCATGGAAGTAGAAAAAATTCGCTATCTATATTAGGTATTTTGTTCTTAACACAAGAAATGTGATCAATTACTCTTTCAATATGCTTGTGGAGTGATATGTTAAAGCTTTCTTTTTCTGTTTGCCAGGTTATGTTGCTAACAGTCTCCATCTGTTTGTATATATTTCTGTTTTTATTTATTTCCGATTTTTTTATCAAGAAAACTGGGCAGATTTCTGGTTCGCGCTCATTGAATCCGCTTTTTGATATTGAATGATTGACATTCCACTCCCCAATGGGGTTGTCAAAAAACACTTCTATTGCTTCAGTAATTGAGCTCTTTCCTATTCCGTTGTCACCTAGTATAGCTGATAAACTATTGTTTAGTGATAGCGGTATATAACTCCATCCTCTATATGTTTTGTAGTTTCTTATAACAATGGAAAATATCATTAATTTCTCTTCTTATATATTTTTTAATCTATATTGCGCTTGCTATATGATAGTGGTGTATATCAGGTATTTCTTCGTACGATATAATCGTCGTTATATTTTTTTGTAGGTTAATGGTGCAACTAAATTTTTTATGAATATGGTTACCGGTAAGGCTATCCGTAAGCGCAGCCAGATTTTGATTGGCCTGTGCCTTTAACCATCTTTCAATAAAAGTTTCCCAGGCGGTTAATGTCATCACCAGCGCGGCGCGTTTCAGCACTTCGTTGGCTTGTTGCTCTGGTTTGG
Source organism: Gammaproteobacteria bacterium (assembly GCA_027484495.1). GTDB lineage: Bacteria > Pseudomonadota > Gammaproteobacteria > Enterobacterales > Alteromonadaceae > Pararheinheimera. The sequence continues at coordinate 432 of JAIXSW010000550.1, read as the reverse complement.
ATAATTTGTCGAATAGCTCAAGCAACCTTTCTGCATCAGATATGGCCGTGTCAAAAATAGCAGTGGGGTTTTCCGGCGCGGCAGTGGGTGCCGTTGCAGTCTGAACCATCCATGTCCTCCTGAGCGCCATAACTGCTACTTCGGCAGGTGGCTTGTCACAATTCATCCAAATTAAAGCAGCCAACGGCAACTAACAAGGTTTTTATCGGGACAAAGGTTAATTATTTTGCACTTCTCACGATATGAGTTTCCTTGCTACGGGGATTAGCAGCAGTACTGCTGCTCCCCGATTCAACTAATAGCATTATAAAAATTGATTTTAGAGTTTCATAAGTATTTACATTTTTTTCGCAATTACTTTTTGACACCAACCTCGGAATGTATAATGCTGCGACAGTATTATTTAGCGAGTTAAACGATGATTTCGGTTGG
>JAIXSW010000166.1 GCA_027484495.1 Gammaproteobacteria bacterium | reverse complement strand
TGAAGTGGAAAATCTGTACCAGAAAGAGCGCGTGCCGTTTTTAAATTCGACCACGTTGTCGATTGAAGAGATCAGCGCGAAAATCATGGCAGAAACCGGTCTGAAGCGGCAGAAATACTGAGCGGTTGTCAGATCAGGCAGCTGCGCGCGCTGATAATTGCCACAGCGACAACGCCCGCAGTGCCGCTGCAGGAACTGCCTGCAACGCGGCTTGGGTTTCAGCGCCATCTTTCAGTAACAGCATAAAATCCAGCTGAGCTGCGGCTTGCTGTGGCCAACAGCATTGCAGATGCGGCATTAACAGCGCCGCCAAGTCCAGCCGAAACTGCTGGCACCGCGCCTGGACCGCCGGATCCTGCACTTCCAACGCCACTTTAGTAAAGAAACAACCGTGAAAACTGTGTAACTGCGGGACTTCACCAGCAAACCAGTCGTGCAGCGCCAGAAAAAAACACTGTAGCGCCGGCGCCCCCTGCGGCTGCTGACTTAAACGCCCTGCCATCCAGTCCAGCCAAGCAGTAGCCCGCTGCTCTAAAACTGCGAGTAGTAATTCCTGCTTAGCCGGGAAATGGTGATACAGCGTTTTTTTAGCGACGCCGGCTGCGCTCAGCACTTCATTTATACCCACCTGATGGACACCGCGCTGATAAAACAACTGAAAAGCTGCTGAGACTAATTGCTGTTTTTTATCTACGACCGTTGGTGTTGCTGTGTGACTCATGACTCTGTTCCATCGTGACCATAGAAACAGATTGACAGAGGTAGACCGACTTGTCTACCCTGACATTTCAGATAAATAGACCGCAGTGCCTTCTGCGAGGGGATGTTGGAACATGTCGCTGTTTCGTTGGCAATTAGTGGTGTCGCTTGGCGCTGTTCTGGCAATTTGGTTGTTATGTCAGTCGGCAGTCTGGTTGCAAGGTTACAGCCTGCTGATGGCGCCTTTTGGCGCGACGCTGGTGTTGATTTTTGCCACGCCTGACAGCCCACTGGCGCAACCACGCAATGTCATTGGCGGCCATCTGCTCGCTGCCAGCGTTGCATTGGCGTTGTTGCATGGTTTTGGTAACGGTGCCGAAGTCACTGCCGCCGCGGTCGGGTTGTCGATTCTATTGATGTTTCGCACGCACACGGTACATCCGCCGGCAGGTGCAACAGCTTTAGTCGTGATGATGACCAAACCCGGTTGGTTATTTTTGCTGACGCCAGTCGCTGCCGGCGCTATTGGCTTGGTACTGCTGGCAAAGTGTTATCACCGCTATTGCGCGCATCCGCTGCGTTCCTAAGCGGCTATTTTAGTCCTAATTGCCGGCACCACTGCGCCGGTTCAGGCTTAGTGCTGCTGCCCGCTTCGAGTTGATGGATCCAGTCCACTATCGCCTGATTCACCGGAGTGGCAATGCCATAGCGTTGACCCAACGCAACAACAGCACCGTTTAAAAACATAATTTCTGTGCGCCGGCCCTGCAGTACATCCTGATACATGGATAAACGGGCTTCTGGATCTATCCGCAACATCCGGCTGGCTAAGCGGCGAAACAACCAGTCTGGCAGATTTAACACTCGCGGTAATAAGCCGGGACTCACAGCGGTATATTGGCGGGGACTCACTTGCTCTTTGGCGCAGATAACCAGCCATTCCCGCATCGATGCGGCCAGCAACCGCCGCCAATCGCGGTGCAGCAGCTGCTGTCGGAGCGGTAAATCGCTGATCGCATTTAAAGCGTTGTTCAAGTTCAGCAGCAACTTGCCATACTCTGCTGCCAGCATGTCGGCTTCGGCCTGTACTGCCAATCCCTCAACCTGCAACAGCTTAGCCAGATACTGCACGACGGCATGAGATGTGACTGGCCAAATCAAGCTGCCACCGCTGCTTTGCTGGAACTGCCCTGGCGCCGTTTTCACGACGTTAAAAGGCACAATAGCGCGATAAACCGGGTTCTGCAGTTGCGACTGGATGATGTCCGTGATGCCAATGCCATTTTGCAATGCAATCACCGGCACATCAGGTCGCAGATGGGGTTTAATTTGATGAACCAGTGCAGCCAACGCAGTGGCTTTGACTGTCAAGAATACGATGTCTGCTTCGATCAGACTGACGTATGAAGTATAAAAAGCGACCGCCGCAACGCTCGCCTGGAAATGTTCGGAGCCACTTTGCCAGCTGGCCGCCAGACCATGTGCCGCCAGCTCCAGACCCATGTAATCACGACCGAACAACAATAATTCTAAGTCGGTATCCTGCGCCAGAATCGCAGTTAAAAAACAACCGATGCTGCCTGCCCCGACAATGCCCACCCGGTATTTACGACCACTGGTTTGCACTTTGGTTTGCAGATCCTGCATCGGTTGTCCTTGACCGGAAAAACCGGCTGTTTATTTCCGTACGCTTCTGAGCGTATCCGCAATCAAAAACGCCAGCTCTAACACCTGATCGGCATTTAACCGCGGGTCGCACTGCGTGAAATACCGCTGACTCAGATCGTTTTCGGACAAGCCATAAGCGCCGCCGGTACACTCAGTGACGTGCTCGCCGGTCATTTCCAGATGGATACCGCCGGCATGTGAACCTTCTGCCTGATGAACGGCAAAGAAGTTACGGATCTCGCGTAAAATGGCTTCAAAATCACGGGTCTTGTAGTCATTGCTGGCTTTGACCGTATTACCGTGCATCGGATCAGAACTCCACACCACTTTACGGCCTTCACGCTGCACGCGACGCACCAGCGCCGGTAGTTTGTCAGCCAGTTTGTCGGCGCCCATCCGGGTGATCAACGTCAGGCGACCCGGAATATTATCCGGGTTCAGCGCATCGATTAAGCGGATTAAATCCAGTTCATCCATGCCAGGGCCAATCTTGACGCCAATTGGGTTATGGATGCCGCGGAAGAACTCGATATGCGCATGGTCGAGCTGACGGGTTCTTTCACCAATCCACACCATATGCGCGGAACAGTCATACCACAGACCGGTTAATGAATCACGACGGGTCAGTGCCTCTTCATAATTCAGCAGCAATGCTTCGTGTGACGTATACAGCGTCGTTTCACGGATCGATGGCGAATTCTGTGCACTGATGCCACAAATCTCCATAAAGCGCAGCGCTTCCTGGATACGCTGGGCGATATCCTGGTAACGGCCTTTTAATGGGTTGCTTTCAACAAAGCCCATGTTCCAGCGACTGACCTGGTGCAAGTCTGCAAGGCCGCCCTGAGCGAATGCACGCAGCAAATTCAGCGTCGCAGCACTGTGATGGTAGGCCGTCATCAGCCGGTTTGGATCTGGCTGGCGTGCCGCTTCAGTAAATTCAAAGCTATTGACGATATCACCGCGATAACTTGGCAGGCTGATGCCATCAATCGTTTCTAAATCGCTGGAGCGAGGCTTGGCGTATTGGCCGGCCATCCGGGCGACTTTGACCACCGGGCAACTGCCGGCAAAGGTCAGCACCACGGCCATCTGTAACAGTACTTTAAAGGTGTCCCGGATCTTCGGCGCATTAAAGTTGCTAAAGCTCTCCGCACAATCGCCACCCTGCAATAAAAATGCATTGCCCTCGGCCACCTGGCCGAGCTGACTAAACAGATCACGGGTTTCCTGAGCAAAAACCAGCGGCGGATATTTATGCAGCTGTTGCTCTACCGAGGCTAATAAAGCCTGATCGTCATAATGGGGTTGCTGTTGGATCGGAAATGCTCGCCAGCTTTGAGGCGTCCAGGTAGTCACTTTAAGATTCCTATTTCAGGTGTTTGTGGATGTAAATTTCGCTTGAGTTATGGCTCCACCGCACAAGGTAAAGGCAGCCGCTCTGAAATTCAACGCTTTCACCGGATAAATTTCAATCTGGACGTATAAACGGCTATTTATTCGTCAGCCTTGCTTTAACTGACGCAGCAATTGCTGACATGACTGCTCAATCAGATCAAAAACTACGGCAAAACCGCGCGGTCCGCCATAATAAGGATCTGGCACTTCCTGCCACTTCGGAAACTCGGGGTGGTACTGCATCAGCAGTTTCAGTTTATGTTGCTGCTCAGGCGGACAACGTTTTTTCAGATCAGCCAGGTTTTGCTGATCCATCGCCAGAATCAAATCATACTCAACAAAGTCAGTGCTCAATACCGGGCGGGATTTGATACCTTTAAAGGAATAATCTGGTGCCGCTTTGATACTGCGCGGATCCGGGGCATCGCCTTTGTGTGAGGCGCTGGTGCCGGCAGATTCTACTTCACAAGGCAGGCCCTGTGTCGTCGCAAGTTGACGAAATACCGCATGCGCGGTTGGTGAGCGGCAAATATTGCCAAGACAGACAAACAGAATTTTCAAGGGCATTGTCCTTGTGCCTAAAGAAGTTGCGCCAGTATACGAATTTTGTGACTATTTGCCAAAGTGCAAGACAAACAAGGACATTCCAGTGGTACATGCATTACACGCCGTCGAGCAACAACTGAATCAGGTGATCCTTGGTAAACCAGCCCAAATCAGGCTGGCATTGACCTGTCTGCTGGCCGGCGGGCATCTATTGCTCGAAGATATGCCCGGCATGGGCAAAACCACGTTGGCGCATGCGCTGGCGCAAAGTCTTGGCCTGAGTTATCGTCGGGTCCAGTTTACCAGTGATCTGTTACCCGCTGATTTGACCGGCTTTAACCTGTTTGATGCCAGGACACAGGAGTTTAAATTCCAACCGGGTCCTGTGTTCAGTCAGGTATTACTGGCCGATGAAATCAACCGAGCCAGCCCAAAAACGCAAAGTGCGTTACTCGAAGCGATGGAAGAGCATCAGGTGTCAATCGACGGCGCCACCCGTGAATTGCCCTCGCCGTTTTTTGTCATTGCGACCCAGAATCCACAAAATTACAGCGGCACCAACGCGTTGCCCGAGTCACAACTCGACCGATTTACCATGCGGCTGAGTCTCGGCTTTCCGGACCGGGCCGCTGAATTGCTGTTGTTACAACAACCAGCCGGGCGGGTTGAAGCAACGCGGGCGCTGCTCGATACCGCAGGGTTGCTGCAGTTACAGGCGCAGGTCGATACGATTAAATGCAGCGACAGTCTGCTGAATTATGTGTTGGATCTGGTTCAACACAGCCGGCAGCGCGATGATATGCAGCCATTATCGCCACGCGCGGCCAAAGCTCTGGTGCGTGCCGGGCGCGCTTGTGCGCTGCTGGATCAACGTAGTTTTGTCACTGCGGACGATATCCGTCAGGTATTCAGCGCGGTGACTGAACACCGGTTGCAGCCACGTGGACATGCCGGCGAAACTGCCGCCAGCACGCTATTACTGCAACATACACCGTGTCATGTCTGACATGGTCGGGATCACCGCCAGAGTGCAGCAACAATTCCGTCAGCGGATCTGGCGCTGGCTGGATACACGACAACCAGTCTCTGCTGTGGTACGTCTGCAACAAAGATTTATGTTTGTTTTTCCGACCCGGTTTGGCTTTGGACTCTGTGCGCTGGTGCTGTTGTTATACATTCTCGGCACCAACTATCAGAATAATTTGATTTTGTTGTTGGCCTACCTACTTTTGGTGTTAATGATCAGCACCATAGTGTTAGCTTTTCTGAATCTGCATCATTGTGAACTGTCTGCCCGCCCGCTGGCCGATGTATTTGCCGGGCAAAATGCCGGTATTTTGCTGACCCTGCAGCGCCGAACCGGAGCGCCGCTGGCGCTCGATGCTGGTTGGCAACAACCGGGCCGGTTAATTCCGGTCAATGACGCTACTGTGGTGCTTGAACTGCCCGCGCCGAAACGTGGATATTTTGCCATCCCACGGCTGAAACTGCAGTCGGTGTACCCCTTTGGCCTGGTGCGGTGTTGGTGTTATGTGCGGCTGGAATGCGATTATTGGGTGTTTCCGGCGCCAGTCCCTGCCCCTTATGCCGACCAACTAGCCGACCCGCAGCAGCAAAATGCGGAAGAATGGTCCGGGCAACGCCAGTATCAGCCGGGCGACCCCTGGCGTCAGCTTGATTGGAAGCGATTCAGCCGCCAACAACAATTGCTGGTCCATCAGTTCAGCGCCACGACATTACCCGGCACTGACTTGTGGCTGAGCGCAGATCCGCGGCTCAATACGCTGGAAGCACAGCTATCCGATCTGGCCGAGCGGGCACTGCGGGCCGAGCAGGCGCAACAACCGTTTGGCTTGCGCAGCACGCCCACAGACATTGCGGTTGGCAGCGGTCCGGCCCATTTGCGTCAGGTTTTACAGGCGCTGGCGCTATGGTAAATGCCCTTACTCAAATTAGCCCACAGCTGTTTCAGACGTTGCAATGGCGCTTGTGGTTGTTTCAGTTACTGCTTTGGGCGCTACTCATACCGGCTTACAGCAGCTGGAGTCTGGCGGTGTTTGCGTTGTTGTTGCTGGCAAAACTATGGCAATTGTATCGTGGTGGTCGCCCCTGGAGCCTGACGAAAAATAACTTGTTGGCCGGCGCCATGCTGGTAGCGCTACTGATCAGCAGCCGCCAGCTTGGCGTGATGCACCTGATGTTTCATTTTCTGCTGCTGGCGGCGGTGTTGCGACTACTCGGTTTGTCGGAGCGGCGACCCTCTGATATCTCGCAGCTGCTATGGGTGCATTATTTCCTGTTAGCCTGTGCTTTTATCCTGCATCAGGACCTCTGGCTGGCTGTGCTGATCTTTTGCGCTTTTTTGCTGAATCTGCATTGTCACCACTTGTGTTTCTGTCGGGAACAACCGCAGTGGCAATGGCGGCAGATGAGTCGCATAGCGGCATTGATGACTGCTGCGACTGTACTGCTGTTTTTGCTGTTTCCGCGTCTGCCGCCGTTATGGCAATTGCCAGGTGCTAAGTTAAACCAGACTGGACTGAGTGATAATCTGGCGCCGGGATCTGTCTCCAGCCTGCTGCAATCAAATGCGCTGGCTTTTCGCGTTAAATTTGACGGCGCAGCGCCTCCGGCAGAAATTCGCTATTTCCGGGCTAAAATTTACGATGTGTTTGATGGTCAAAACTGGCGGGCACAACGACCGCAGCCCAAAGCCAGTCCGGCGCCTGCAGACACCCCACACTACCGCTATACCGTGATCGCCGAGCCCCATCAGCAATTCAGTTTGTTTGTCTTGGGAGCACCACACCAACACAGCAGTAATGTTGGCGTCAATCGAGAAGCGCTGGTTGTCGCGGAGCAACCTCTCAGCCAGCGCATCAGCTATCAGCTCAGCAGTTCCCTGGTGCCACTGCCTGCGCGTGGCGACGTTTCGCGTTATCTGCAATTGCCGGCTGGTAATGCCAAAGCAAGACAATTGGCGCAACAACTGAATCAAGGCGTGCCCGCGGCGAAGACACTGGCGGCGCGGATCGGTTTGTATTTTCAACAGCAACAGTTAAGATACAGTCTGTCACCAGGAGAAATCAACGGGGAGCAGATCGACAATTTCCTGTTCGAGAAAAAGCTTGGATTTTGCAGTCACTATGCCAGTAGTACAGTGTTTTTATTCCGCGCTGCCGGTGTGCCTGCGCGTTTAGTTGGCGGTTATCTCGGGGGCGAATGGCAAGACGATGGTGCTTATCTGCAGGTGCTGCAAAAAGATGCTCACGCCTGGGTGGAGTATTATCAGGATGACCAATGGTGGCCTTTTGATCCAACGGCGCTGATTGAACCGGCATT
>JAIXSW010000431.1 GCA_027484495.1 Gammaproteobacteria bacterium | reverse complement strand
CCTGAGTTGGCCATTGAATAGGTAGAAGCCAATGCCGGTAATTCGTTCAGCACTTCACCGATGTTCAGTGCACCGGTTTCCATCAGTTCAGTGCCAGAAATTGACGTGACAGGTGACGGTGCAATAGCGCCTTCGCGCATGATGCGGGAGCCTGTGACCTGAACGCGTTCAACCGGCTCGGCTGCGGTGGTTTGCTGCGCGATAGCTGCGGTGCTTAATAATGCTGCAGATGTGGCTGCGGCTGTCAGACTAAGTCTGATCGCCTGAGTTAATAATGGATGACGGAACATGTGTACCTCTGAATGCCTGCCGTGCCCGATCCTTTGCAGGACCAGTAGCCGGCGAGTTCTGTTTTGACAAAATTGCCCAAACCTGGGGCGGCGGATTTTATAGAAAAAATGGCTAAAGGCCAGACCGAATGCGGTCAATGGCGTTTAACCAAGCATCAATTGCACAAAAAACACACGCGCGATGCGTTTTTTGGCAATTTAGTAATTATTGTATTAACAAATGGTTTATTAAACACTTCATTTGTAACATTTTGTCTCGTCGCAAGGTGCGGTATGTTCGTCTGGGGGCGTCACCTCTGCTGGCGCCTGCTTGCTGCTGGTGACCTGATAGCCGTCCATTTCCAGTAATCCTTTGGCGATTGCATATAAAATCTGCAGAAACATCACTTTTCCTCCACTGAACAAATTCTGCACAATGATACGCATCGCAGGTGGTGCTGATTAGCAGGTCATTTCAGGACAGATTGTTTCCAACAAGAAACAATCTGGCTATTTTTCTTTTGATACACTAGCCGAAATGATCTGCTTTGGAGGTTCTGATGTCATTACTGCAACGCTTAAGTGATATGGCTATTTTCGCCCGGGTGGCCGAAACCGGCAGTTTTACCCAAGCAGCCGTGGCGCTGCAAATGTCCAAAGGCGCGGTCAGTAAGGCTATCAGCCGGCTGGAGCAGCATTTATCGGTGCGGTTGTTGCAGCGCACCACCCGGCAAATCCGTTTAACCGCTGAAGGCCAGGCGTTTTTTGCGTATTGCCAGCAAGTGGTGCGGCAGGCCGATCAGGCAGAGCATCATCTGGATGAAATGCGCGACGAACCGGCCGGCACTATCCGCATCAGCGTGGCAGTGACTTATGGCAGCAAAATCATCGCGCCTTTGTTACCGGAGTTGTTACAGCGTTATCCGAAATTAAGAGTGGAACTGGATTTAACCGACCGGCTGGTTGATTTGGTCGGCGAAGAAGTCGATGTCGCGATCCGCTTCGGCCGGCTGGTCAGTTCCAGCCTGATCGCAAGGCCGCTGACTAAGCTGCCGATAGTGTTGGTCGGTGCGCCGTCTTATCTGGCGCAAGCCGGTATCCCACAGCATCCGCGGGACTTAACCCAACATAGCTGCCTCAGTACTGACAATAGTCCGCAGGAGCGTTACTGGCGCTTTAGTGATCAAGGTCAGCCGCTGGAAGTGTTGACGCAGGGCCCGCTGCACGCCAACAGCAATCGCGCACTAAAACCGGCAGTGCTGGCCGGCGTCGGTCTGATGTACGTCACGCGGTATCAGGTCGCAAATGAAATTGATGCAGGCCGGTTGGTCCCCATTCTGACCGAATATATGCCAGAGCCGCTACCGGTGCATTTGGTGTATCCGCATCGGGTGCATATGAAAGCTGGCGTAAAAGTCGTGCTGCAGTATCTGCAATGCCGGCTCAGCCCGCAAACCCATTGCCAGACCAGTACACAAGCCGTGGCAGAGCCTGTGGTTGACCTCGCCAGTTAAGCAGAAAAACTCATTGTAAGCGCTTGCATAGCAGCAAGCGCTCTGTCATATTAAAACTTCATGTAACCGCTTACATTTGCTGCGTTGCGTCCCGGCGCCGGCAGTTCGACAGGCATAAGCGGGTTCCACGTGAAACGGTGTGATGTGTTGTCTGTATCCTTGATACCGACCTTGGCCAAATCAGTTTCCGGCTCCCCCGCAGTTTCCTCTGCCTGCCGTTTGTCATCCCGGCAAACAGAGGAAACTGTTTTTTCAACGCAGTCGCAAGATCATTTCTGCGGCATCACAATGGCAATCAAAGCCACAGCGCACACATTCATAACCATTCAGACTGTCTTCACGCCACTTGTCCGGGTGGATCTTGACCAGCTCACCACCATGTTTACTGAAATACCGTACGGCGGCATTGCCCGGACTTTGCACCCACAAATGGGCCACGCCGGCTAACGCCCCTTGAGCGATAAAAGCCTGTATTGATAACTTCAACAAAGCGCCGCCGATGCCACTGCCTTGCAGATCAGGCCGCACTGTATTGCATTTGAAATAACCCACTTGCGCCACAGGGATCCCCCACAGCGGCGGACTACACCATTGATCAGGTTGCCATTGGCCGGGCGCAAAGGCCAGCCTGAAGCCAGCTAAGCCCTGACTGTCCAGCGCCACTACGCCGGCGTTGTGGTGGTCTTTTTGACCTTGCTGATAATAAGTATTGATGAGCTCCGCGGTGAGATAGCCGTCACCGTGTACCTGATTGCCCAAAGCAATGACCGCAGCAAAATGCGCCGGTGACAGCGGTTGATAGTCGATGGTGGCGTTGCTGTGCTGAGCCTGTGACATAACAAATCCGAATGGCTTGGAAATTACGTTTTATCTTGCCATGATGCATCAGGAATTGCAGTAATCAGGGTTTTCTTATGTACGATCCGCTTCACGACCTTTCACCTGGCCAGGGTCAGCCGTATCCCGACAGTTACTGGGCTGCGCATTCCGGGCCAGCGCCAGCGGATGATGGCGCACTGACACAGGATTGCACAGTTGATGTCGCGATTATCGGCGCCGGGTATACCGGCTTATCTGCGGCTTACCATCTGGCGACGGAACACGGCGTCAAAGCGCTGGTATTAGAAGCGAATCAGACCGCCTGGGGCTGCAGCGGCCGCAATGCTGGTTTTGTGCTGAAATCCAGTGGTCGCAAACCCTATGCCCAGATGCAGAAGCAATGGGGTGAAGCGGTGATGCGTGGGGTTTATCAGGAATTTAATGCCGGTTTGGATCGGGTGCGCCAGCTGATCAGCCTCGGCATTGACTGTGATCAACAGGAGCCTGGTTATCTGCGGATGGCGCATAAACCGTCGATGGTGCCGACATTGCAGGCGCAGGCCCGTTTGCTGCAGCAGACCTTTGGTGCCGAAGTAGAGCTACTAAGCCGTAGTGAAGTGCATCAGCAATATGTCGCGGATCAGCAAAGTTTTGGCGCGTTGCGTTTTGCCGATGCCTTTGGCGTGAATCCACTGAAATTGGCCTGGGGTTATCAGCAATTGGCCCGCAGCGCCGGTGCGATGATCCATACTGCCAGTCCGGTGCAACAATGGCAGACCGATGGACGCACACAAGTATTGCATACGCCACAAGCCGTGGTGCGGGCCCGCAAGGTGATCCTGGCAACCAATGGCTATACACCGAAGCAACTGCATCCGGGCGTGCAATCCCGCACTTTGCCGGTATTGTCACAAATCATCGTCACTGAGCCACTGAGCGCGGCCCAGCTGGCGGCCTGTAATCTATTGACCAGTCAGGTGGTGATGGATACCCGGGCACTGAAATACTATTACCGTAAATTGCCGGACAACCGGATTTTGTTTGGCGGGCGTGGAGCTATTACCGGCCGGGATGCGGAAAATCCGTTTTATGCTGAGCGTCTGCTCGAGGTGTTAAAGCTGAGTTTCCCGGCATTACACAACCTGCGTTATGACTACCAGTGGTCCGGTTGGATTTGTATGTCATTGGATGATATTCCCCACATTTATCAGGCTGATGCGCATGCTGATGTGGTGTACAGCATGGGGTATTGCGGCAGTGGTTTGTCATTTTCAGTGCAGGCAGGGAAACGGCTGGCGGATAAAGTGATGGGGCTGGCGCAACCGGATTTACCATTATTTCAGTCAGCCCTGCCGAAATTTCCATTGGCACCGCTGCGCCGGGTCGGTCAATGGGGTTATTTCCATTACGGAAAGCTAAAAGACCAATGGTGGTGATTATTTAATCGACGTAAATTTAGTAAATATATTGTTGCAATGCGTTTGGGCTGGCGCTATGGTGAGATCTCTTCATGGATTAGGAGATGTCACAATGGAATTGTTGACTCTGGACTGGTCAGGCTTTGTCCTCACATTTTTCTTCATCTACGGTTTTTATGCACCTTGTCTGCTGACACTGCTTGATCAGCAGTATGGGCTGCGACAGCGTTTATTCGCATTATTACCCTGTTTGTTGTTGTCATGGTTCGGTTATTGGCTGAGTCAGCGTCAGTTGAAATATGGTGATTTATTGTGATCTGGTGTGAAAATGACTAATTTTTAGTTATTTTTTGTCATCAGGCATGGTATTTGAAAGATAAACTTATTTGATTTCATTTAGTTAGCACTTGGTACTATCCTTGCCAAACAGAACAATCTGAACTGTAAAAAGGAAGTCCTTATGCCCGGTCCCTTGCCTCTGTTGTTCCGCCAGACCTGGTTGTACAGCCGTTTCGAACTGCATCGTTTATTCATGACCCCCAGGGGTTGGTTTGCGCTGGCGGCTTTTACCACGATTTGGTATTTCCTGCTGCGTTATCCAATTTATCAGGCCAGCGTGCAGCTGCAGGAACCCGAGATCCAACAAATGCTCAGCGGCATGCTGGGCATGGTGGGTATGTACAATCTGCTGAACTGGTCGTTGCCGGAGTTATCGGTGTACTGGGCCATGACGGTATTTTTTATGCCGTTGGCTGTGATGTTCTCGGCTGCCGATCAGACCTGTACTGACCGCTCGCGTGGCACTTTACGTTTTCTGACGTTACGCTCCAGTCGGGACAGTATCTTTTTTGGCCGCTTTATCGGACAGCTGCTGGTGCAGGCGCTGCTGATTGGTCTGAGCCTGCTGGCGACCTTAGTGCTGGCGGCATGGCGTGTCGGTGAATTGCCGGCGGCGGCACTGAATGCGGCGTTGCTGATCTGGCTGAACTTGTTGATTGTGTTAATGCCTTTTACCGCGCTGATGGCGTTGTGCTCAGCATTAGTGCGCTCCAGCCGGCTGGCGATTAGTCTGGCGATTGTCAGTATCGGCGCAGTGGCCGGTGTATTGGGTTACCTGGTCTGGCACTTCCCGGATCTGCGTGCGGTGCTGGAATATCTGCCCGGTGCCCAATTGCCTATGTTACTCGGTGCACAGGGCTGGGATACGCTGAAACACTGCGGGTTACCTTTGCTGCAGACGGTGGTGTTATTAATTGCCGGTCGTTTTGTGATGCAGGAGAAAGCATTATGAGTTATCTGATTGAAGCGAGAAATTTAAGCAAATCTTTTGGTCAGAAAACGGTATTGCAGGATCTGACTTTCAGTCTGCCGGCCGGTGAACCTATTGCGCTGATTGGCCCGAATGGCGCCGGCAAAACCACGTTATTCAGCTTACTTTGCGGTTATCTGCCGGCCAGCAGCGGCGAGTTAAAAGTGCTTGGTCATAAACCTGGCAGCAGCGCCTTGTTTGGTCGGGTCAGTGCCTTGCCACAGGATGCGCTGCTGGACCCGAATTTTTCTCTGCTGACGCAGCTGAGCTTTTTTGGTCAGCTGCAAGGCATGAATAAGTCAACCGCCGAAGCAGAAAGCCGGCGCGTGCTGAGTCTGGTTGACCTCGCAGCGAACGCGGACCAAAAAGCCACTGCGCTCAGTCACGGTATGCGCAAGCGGGTCGCGATAGCACAGGCGCTGATGGGCAGTCCGGAGTTGGTGATGCTGGATGAACCCACCGCCGGCCTGGATCCGGTCAACGCGCTGCAGGTGCGTCAGCTGATCGCCAAACTATCGAATGAAGCCAGTTTTATCATCAGCTCGCATAATATTTTTGAATTGGAACGGCTGTGCGGCACCGTGTTGTATCTGGAACACGGCAAACTGGTACAGCAGAGTCAGGTACACAGCGCGTCAACCCAGGGTTATCTGACGCTGACTTTGGAAGCCGGTGCGCAAACTGATGTATTACCGATACTGAGGCAGTTACCCGGCGTGATCAGTGTCAGCGATAGTCAGAAACACGAGTATGTGTTGCAGTTTGATGCCGAGCTGGCACCCGACTTTGACTTAACGCTGCTGATGGCGCTGCGCCAGCACGGTTGGCGTTACCGCATGCTGACCAAAGGCCAGACGCTGGAACAACAGTTGTTTGCCGTGACGGCGAAACAGGCCTGAAATAGCCGTATAAAAGACCTGGTCAGGTTTGCAGATACTTCAGTTTGTCCGGCACGCCGTTCCAGGCGTCGGCATCGTCCGGTGCGGGCTGCACTTCGGTGATGTTGGGCCAAATCTCACTGAGTTCGGCATTCAGCTCCAGAAAGGCTTCCTGACCCGGTGGTAACGCATCCTGCTGATAAATCGCCTGAGCCGGACACTCGGGTTCGCATAAAGCGCAATCGATACAAGCGGTTGGGCTGATCACCAAAAAATTTGGTCCGGCAAAAAAGGCATCAGCCGGGCACACGGCCACACAGTCGGTGTATTTGCATTTGATGCAATTGTCAGTCACTACAAAGGCCATGACAGCGTTTCCTGAAGTTAATGCCGGTTGGATCCGGCGAATTGTAATGCAGCGCATTGAAATTACAAGCGCCGCAGGACCGGCAGAAAACCGGACAAAAGTGCCGGTTTCACGTAAAATAGCGGTTTTATTTCTGCTTTGTGAGCGAAAACATGCTGCGTTTTCGCCATGACACCAACAGGAAAGTCCAATGATCCGCATTAACGAATTAAAACTGCCGCTGAATCACAGCGAAGCCGATTTACCTGCCGCCATTTGCGCCCGGCTGAAACTGCAGCCTGAACAACTCTTACAATTCACCGTGTTTAAACGGGGTGTCGATGCGCGGAAAAAATCCGATATTCAGCTCACTTACACTTTAGATGTCGACACCGATCACAATGCGCGGGTATTGGCAGCATTTAGCAAAGATGAACAGATCCGCCCGGCACCAGATACCAGCTACAAGTTCGTCGCCAAAGCACCGGAACAACTGACCGAGCGTCCGATCGTTATAGGCCTTGGGCCCTGTGGTCTGTTCGCCGGTTTATTGCTGGCGGAAATGGGCTTTAATCCAATCATTGTGGAGCGCGGCAAAGAAGTGCGCGAGCGCACCAAAGACACTTTTGGTTTCTGGCGGAAAAAACCGCTGAATACGGAATCCAACGTGCAGTTTGGTGAAGGCGGGGCCGGCACTTTCTCCGATGGCAAACTTTACAGCCAGGTCAAAGATCCGAAACATTATGGCCGTAAAGTGATGAGTGAGTTTGTCAAAGCCGGCGCGCCTGAAGAAATCATGTACGTCAGCAAACCGCATATCGGTACTTTTAAGCTGGTGACGATGGTAGAAAAAATGCGCGCGCGCATCATCGAACTGGGTGGCGAGATCCGCTTCAGCACCCGCGTCGACGACATTCTGCGGGACGGTGAACAACTGACGGGCGTGCGGCTGAGTGATGGCAGCGAACTACATAGTCGTTATGTAGTGCTGGCGGTTGGTCACAGTGCGCGCGACACCTTTGAAATGCTGTTTAAGCGTGATGTTTATATTGAAGCCAAGCCGTTTTCGGTTGGATTTCGCATCGAGCACCGTCAGTCGATGATCGACGAATGCCGTTATGGTGCCAGTGCCGGCCATCCGTTATTGGGGGCGGCCGATTATAAATTAGTGCATCACGGCAGTAACAACCGCACTGTGTACAGTTTCTGTATGTGCCCGGGTGGCACTGTGGTTGCGGCGGCGTCAGAAGAGGGGCGCGTGGTCACCAATGGCATGAGCCAGTACTCGCGCAACGAACGCAATGCGAACAGCGCTATTGTGGTGGGGATTGATCCGGAGCGCGATTTTCCCGGTCATCCGCTGGCGGGTATTGAGCTGCAACGCAAACTGGAAGCGCAGGCCTTTGTGCTGGGCGGCAGCAATTATGATGCGCCGGCACAGCGTGTCGGCGACTTCCTGGCTGGCGTGCCTTCAACTGAATTCGGCGACGTGTTACCCAGTTATACGCCGGGTGTCAAACTGACGGACTTGTCGAACGTGTTACCTGATTTTGTTATTGCCGCTATTCGCGAAGCAATCCCGGCATTTGATAAACAAATCAAAGGTTTTGCCCGGGAAGAAGGTTTGCTGACTGGCGTGGAAACCCGTACTTCATCGCCGATTTGCATCAAACGCGGCCCAGACTATCAGAGCCTGAATACCAAGGGGTTATTTCCAGCCGGTGAAGGTGCAGGTTATGCTGGTGGTATTCTGTCAGCAGGTATTGATGGGATTAAAGTAGCCGAAGCGGTTGCACTGGCCATGACGGGACAACCGGTGCCAGTGGGGCGTCGGTAACAATAAATACAACAGATCTGATGCGTGACCGGCGCAACTACCGGCGATTAACGAAGGAGTAAGGAATGCGGAAAAGTTTGATCGCTGCAGCCGTGATTGCAGCAGGGGTTTTTGCCTGGTACAAATTGGGCGCGCCGCAAAGCGCAGGTCAGCTGGGTGCACTGGAATATGTACCGGCAGATACCGCGGTATTTTCTGCCCAGCTGGAGCCGGTCGATCTGCCGAGTTACCTGAGCAGCATCGGCATGGGGCCGCAATATTACAGCACGGCGGCGCTGGCGCAGCTGGATGCGCAGCTGCAGGCTGCCCAGAGCAATAGTGAAAAGTTTGTGCTGGCGCTGGGCCGGCAGTATTTGTCTGCACTGGCAACGCCAGCAGACATCAGTGTGAAGACCGGCATCAAAACCCAGATGCGCAGCCTGCTGTATCTGGTCGGTGTGGCGCCTGTGCTGAAAGTGGAGCTGGGTGATGAAACAGCTTTTTGGGCCATGTTTGATGCGATCGAACAACAAAGTGGCCTGAGTCATAGCCCACAGCAGCTCAATGAGCAAAAATACCGGCAGTACAAACTCAGTCATGAAGAGTTGACGCTGGATTTATTGGTCAGCGTCAAAGATGGTTGGGCGACGTTAACCCTGACCTCTGACAAGCTCGATCCGGCGCACTTGGCCATTGCACTGGGCACGCAAAAACCGGAACTGAGCCTGCACAGCACCAAATACTTACAGCAAATCAGTAAAAAATACGAGTTAGATCAGGGCTCTGTTGGTTATGTCAGCAGCCTTGAGCTAAGTAAAGTGCTGACCAGTAAAGACGGCAACCGACTGGCGAAAGATGTCGAAGCCATTATGGGCACTGAGCTTGGCGTCGCATTGGCGCCATGGCGTGAAGCGAATTGCCAGACCGACGTCGCTGCGATTGCGACCAGCTGGCCGGGTTTGTTTGCCTCGAACCGTTTTAACATCGCTGCGGCAGCGACCACAGTCCACAGCAAATTACTGATCCCGACGGAAAACGCCCAGACGATCGCCGCCCTGGAACAGTTGCAGGGTTTTATCCCGGCTGGTTTAGGTGAAATCAGCGGTCAGACTGCCTTATTGGAAATGGCGCTTGGTATCGACGTTGGTCAGCTATCGTCTGCTGTCGGCAAGTTATGGGACAGCCTGACCACGACGCAGTATCAGTGTGCGCCACTAGTGGAATGGCAACAGGCGCTGAAGCAAAACAACCCGATGCCGATGTTGATGATGGCGGGAATGGCGGCCGGCGTGCAGGGTTTTTCGCTGAAAGTGAATCAGCTGGAAATTGATGCGGTGCAACAAGTCCCTAAAACGGCTGATGCGCTGTTTGTGCTCAGTGCCAGCAATGTGAAGCAGTTGTTTGATAGCGTAAAAGCGTTGCAACCTTCGTTAGCAACCGTGGAACTGCCAGCCGCCGGCGAAACCTTGCCGCTTGCAGACAAAATCCCTGAACTGGCCATGCTGGGTATTAAGCCAAGCCTGATGGCGTCAGAGCACCATCTGATGATTTTCAGCGGTGATAAAGCGCAGCAGCAAGCTAAAGCACTCAGCACACAGCCGCTGAGCAAATCGGGTCTGTTGGCGTTTGGTATGGATTATCAGCAGTTCTTCAGCGTGTTAAAAGGCACACTGGAAAGCACTGGTGAGCCGGTACCGGCAGAATTGGCGCAGCTGATGCAAACCAATATGCAAGTCGGTATGCAGATGAAAATGGCGCCGCAAGGCATTCTGCTGCAGTCGACGATGCAAATGGCTAAGTAAGCAAATCTGCATAAAAAAGGCCCGCAAGCGGGCCTTTTTTGTCGGCATTGATACGCCTCTGTTTATGTGGGTACTACCGACATTTCATCCGTTTGCGGGGTAAACCACTGACTCATCACCATATGGGTTCTGATCCGGACAATATCCGGGTGCGCATCAATTTGCTCACGGATTTGATGCAAACGCTCCATGCTGCCTGCTTCGACAAACAGCATCAAATCGACCTCACCACTGATGCCGTGACAGGATTTCAGTTCAGAAAAGCTACGTAAAAATGGGATCAGTTCCTGACAACGGGCGGCTTTGTGCTGCAATTCAAAATAGGCGCGGACTTTAGTTTCTGCGGCTGCACGCAACACGACCTGATAACCCAGGATCACTTTCTGCTGCTCTAATTTGCGGATCCGTTCGGTGACGGCACTGCGGGACAGATGCACGGTCGCAGCGATGTCGGAAACGCTTTGTCTGGCGTTTTGCCGTAGCTGTTGCAGGATCTGTTGATCAAATTTATCCACTTGGGGCTACTCCGGTGAAATTGCCGGTTGCTCCGTCATTTTGACGGTAAGACCTGACAAACTGGCGGCGTTGGCTGCGTTACAATGCATTTTTCTGCTATTTGAACGGAAGCATCCGATGAAAGCAACAGGCGGTATTGGCCGTTATCAGGGCGCAGCGTTGCTCGCGACGACATTATTGGGCACCGGTGTCTTTATTTTGCCGCAAGTGTCGTTACAGCAAGCCGGTGGTGCAGCGATTGGCATCTGGTTGGTGCTGACCTTGTTGGCGGTGCCGATCACGGTCATTTTTGGTGCGCTGGCCGGCGCCATCCCAAATGCCGCCGGTCCTGCTCATTTTGTCGGCGAAGCCTTTGGTGCTGTGGCCGGGCGGGTAATGGGGCTGCTGTTTTTGCTGGTGGTGCCGGTTGGTGGCTCCGCGGCATTGTTGATGACCTGGTCATTCATCGAGCCCTGGTTTGGTGCGCAATATCAGTTAAGCGGTCAGTTGTTGTTTCTTGGTGTGTTGTTCGCGTTAAACCGGGTTGGCTTCCAGTTGTCTGCCCGCCTGCAACTCGGATTAACGCTGGCTATTGTCGCCGTCGTCTTGCTGCTGCTCGGGGCGTTTTTCTGGCAAGGCGCACCGCTCACGGCGCCCGTACTGGAATTGCCAGCCTGGAGCGGTATCAGCGCCGCGCTAGCACTGGGCTTCTGGAGTTTTCTTGGGGTTGAAGCCATGACCCACCTGGCACAGGATTTCCGCGATCCGGCTCGCGACATGGTACCGGCGCTGCTCATTGGCTTATTGCTGGTTGGCCTGATCTATCTTGGCTGCAGTGCTTTGTTGTGGGCTTTGGCTGCGCCAGGGGAGTCGCTGACGATGGCACAAGCCTTTGATCGGCTTTGCGGCGGTTATGGACAGTGGGTCATCGGCATTCTGGGTCTGTGCAGTGGTCTGGCAACGGTCAATGTCTACACCGCAAGCGTGGCTCGGCTGACCTGGAGTTTCAGTCAGCAAGGCGTGTTGCCGGCCTGGTTTCAGCCACTGAACCGACATCAGGTGCCGGAACGGGCTTTGTATTTGATCATCGGCCTGATGGCCGCTGTGATCCTTGGGTCTTCGCCATTTCCGCAACAGCTGGAAGCGTTGATCGGCTGGGTCAACGGTGTGTTTGCGGTGATTTATCTGGCGTCTATGTTGGCTGCACTGAAGTTGTTGCCAAGCCGCTATCGTGCGACGGCTATCGTCAGCGCCTTGTTGTGTCTGGGTTTGATGCTGACTCTGGGGACGTTGTTGTGGTATGCCGTGGCAATTATGCTGCTGACCACGCCATTGCTGTGGTGGCAGCAACGCCACCGCCAACTCTGACGGCTACATATAAATTCTGATCCCGACAGTTCATTTGCTGAAATAACCGCATTCGGGCGGTTTTTTGATCTTCAGCCGCCGGTGTGCCACTGAGCACTATGCGATGTTAAGTTTTTGTTTTAAACATTGTGCCTGCTGCTTTTTTGCTCTAGTTTGGCTACAACGACAGTTGTCGTGACAGCCTCTTTGTTACTGCCAGACTAAATATAAAGGGAATGCTATGAAAACAATGAGTTATCCACTATTGGCCCTGACAGCCAGCTTATTGCTGGCGTGCGGCAAAGCGCCAGAGGTGCCGGCCACCCCTCAAGCAGCTGCTGCAGCGCCGGTAAAATTAAGCCAGTACACCCCGGAGCAGTTTTACGCCACCAAATCTTATCTGGGCAACGATATCAATGCGAGCGGTGACGCGATGCTGGTGGCCTCTGACGAAACCGGCGTGTTCAACCTGTATAAAGTCAGCGTGGACGGCAAAAACTGGCAACCACTGACTCAATCCACGACCGATGCCATCATGCCGGTCAGCTGGTTCCCGCAGGACGACCGGGTGTTATACAGCGCCGATCAGGGCGGCAACGAGCTGGACCATCTGTATGTGCGTGAAGTCGATGGCTCGGTGAAAGACCTGACACCGGGTGACAAACTCAAAGCGATGTTTGTCGACTGGGCCGCCGATGGCAGTTTTTATGTGCTGACCAACGAGCGCGATGCCAAATTTTTTGACCTGTATAAATATGATGGCAAAAGCTATCAGCGCAGTCTGGTCTACCAGAATGACGCCGGCTATGACGTGGCCGGTATCAGCCCGGATGGCCGTTATCTCGCCGCGATTAAGTCGCGCACCAATGCTGACAACAATGTGCATTTAATCGATCTATCTGCTGAAAAACCAACAGAAACGCTGGTCACTCCCCATCAGGGCAATATCACCCATCAGGTTTACAGTTTCAGCCGTGACAGCAAAACGTTGATTTTTGGCACTGATGAACAATCAGAATTCAGTCAGGCGATGGCGTTTGATATTGCATCCGGCAAAGCCACACTGTT
>JAIXSW010000432.1 GCA_027484495.1 Gammaproteobacteria bacterium | reverse complement strand
GGTACCCTGCGTACTGATCAATCGGGTGCAGCAGCAGGAGATCTGTGTGCAGGTCGCCAGCAGCATTGTTGAGCAGCCGTTTCACGGCGGTGAGTGCATCCCACTGCCGCTGAACAGCTACTGCTCCCATGTGATTGCCACTGCAAAACCACTGCTGGTAGAAAATGCCACCGGCAGTTGTTTCCAGCCGAATAATCCAAGCTATGACGCTGGTTTTAGTTATTACTATGGATTGCCGTTGTGTTGGCCTGATGGCCAGATTTTCGGCACTGTCTGCATGCTGGATTCGGCAAACGCCGGCCGCGCAACGCAACATCGTGCCCTGTTAACGTTGTTTCAACAGGCCATCGAATACGACCTGAAGTTATTGCGAGATCGCCAGGCCATACAGCGGCGTGAGCTGATCAATGAGCAGCGTTTTATCCAGCTATTCAGTCAGGTTTGCCAGTCGTTAACGCCTAACCCTGCAGTTCGCACCCAGCTGCTGCAGTCTGAATTGTTTGTGTTGTTAACCGGCCAATATCAGTATTGGCACCAGACGCTGGCACAACAACTGGCGCAGGTGACAGAGCACAGTCTGCAATCACAGCAGATATCGACGCTGGTGAAGCTATGGTCAAATATACTGGCAGTAGCGCAGCAGACCGAATGGCTATTACTGCAACAAAGCGCTGACGCACAAGTGACCAGCCATGACGTCACCCCGCTGCTGGAACAGGCGGTTTATCAAAGTGCGCTGACTTTGGACGCTGAGGTGGATTTGCGCAGCCATCTGCCAAGTCCGCTGTTGTTGACCGGACCGGCAGAACTCTGGTCTCTGCTTGGGCTGGCGATCAGTAGTTTTCTGATCCTGGGAAGCGCTGGCCGACAGCGCACAATTTTTCTCAGTAAGCGCGCATTATCTGGTCCGCTGGCACAGGCTCAGCCGCGGACATTGTCGCCACTTGCGGCGCCACACCAGGCTTTGGAATGGTCGTTGTTACAACAAGAGCAAACAGCGCCGCTGCAGTTTGGTCGGGACAATCAGGCGCTATTTGGTTTTGCTGCCGTCTGTGCTGAGCTGGTCGGTGCGAGACTGGAAACTTCTGCCGATACGTTGCTGAGTGGCGACGGACCAGCTCTGCCGGAACAAAGCCGGTACATCCGCTTGCATTTCTGACCGGCAACCTGCTGTCGAATCCGCTTGGTGAATACTCTGAGGTTTTAGCGCAGCGCCGGCGTAACGCTTAAAAACTCGCAATGCGGGGCTGACACGCCATTCGTAGCATAGGAAAAGCGCTTGAACCTATTGTCATTTTTATCCAAGGCGCTGTCTGTACACTGTGACCAGCAAGTTTTCATTACGGTACGGATCCGATGCAAATCAAACACTTTCCTCTTTGGCTCATTACTTTTTTTGGGTCCGTTCTGGCATCCGCTGCGCCGGCAGATTCGCAGGGCCTGATCCTGATTTCGCTTGATGGCTTTGCCCGGCAGTATCTGGACCGGTATCCGGCTCCTGCGCTGCAGCAACTGATTGCAGAAGGCTCTGTAGCCACTGCGATGCAACCGGTGTATCCCAGTAAGACTTTTCCGAATCACTACAGCATTGTCACCGGTCTCTATCCGGCCAAGCACGGAATTGTTGAAAACAATATCTATGATGCCGGCTTTGACGCGATATTCCGCTTAAGTCTGCGCGACGAAGTGACGAATCCACGCTGGTGGTTGGGTGAACCGATTTGGGTCACTGCGGAGAAGCAAGGCAAAACTGCTGCGACCTTTTTCTACCCAGGCTCCGAAGCGGCGATCCAGGGTATCAGACCATCGAAGTGGCAGGTCTATGATGAAGACATCAGCAACACAGAGCGGGTTCAGGGGATTTTACAGTGGCTGGATCTGCCGGCGGCACAGCGGCCGAAGTTTCTGACTTTGTATTTCAGTACCGTCGATGATGCTGGCCACGCATTTGGTCCCAATGCGCCACAAACCGCTGCGGCTGTGGCTGAGGTTGATCAGCAGATCGCAAGGCTGGTCGCCGGGCTGAAACAACGCCATTTGTATGGCAAAGTCGATGTGATGATTGTGTCTGATCACGGCATGGCAGAAGTGACACCACAAAGAACCATCCTGCTGGATCAGTTGTTTGACACAAAACAAGCGGCTTTAGTGTTGTGGACAGCAGAAATTGTGTCGATTTTCCCGAAACCTGGCCAGCTGGAGTCGATTTACCGGCAATTGCAGCAAGACCTGCCACCCCAGGCCAAAGTCTATAAAAAAGCTGATTTGCCGGCGCGCTGGCAATATCAGGGGTCAAATCGTATTGCGCCTTTAATTGTGGTGCCGCAGGCCGGTTGGCGCCTGATGCAACAACATCGCCAGCAACAATGGCTGGCCGAGCATAGTGCAGCGCAAATCAGCGGCAGCCATGGTTACGACAACGAACATCCGGCAATGCAGGCAATTTTTATCGGCCAGGGCCCATCTTTTGCCGCCGGCCGCACCATACCGGCCTTTGCCAATATCCAGCTGTATAACCTGATGTGCCGCATTCTTGGCATCATACCGGCACCTAATGATGGTGACCCTGCTTGGGCCAACCAGATGTCAGATCGTCAGATGTCTGTTGAAACGGCAGAGTAAAGCCGCTGGAT